>JBARRC010000024.1:0-1682 GCA_049644045.1 Phycisphaerae bacterium | reverse complement strand
CGTGTCCCCAGTGGGCCCCGCCATGGTCAAGTTGATTGTGACGCCGACTGCATTCAGAAGCAGCTCAAGGTCTACCTCGTTGCGGTTGGTGATGATTCCAGAGAACATGGCGGGCTGCGGAACTTCGGTGACTCCGTGGATCGAATCCGCACCAACCACCGTTGTCCGCTTTTTGAATCCGGCGTTGAATGTCCAGTTGCCTTTGACCGGATAAACAATGCCGTCGATCTTGAAGTCTGCGATTCCGCCGATTACTTGAGATGACATGCCTGCTCCTTAGAATCGGAAAATGAGCTGAGTGGCCAGGACATACAGGCCAGGGATCAAGGTCGGCGGCAGTATGAAGTCGATCCGGTTGTTGTCTGTCTCGCTGAGCTGCACCACCAGGTCGCGCTCAAACTGCGCGTAATCCTGAACGATGGCCAGAGCCTGGAGCTTCTTGTGCCAACCAAGAGCCAGAGCACGAATATCGCGCGGCGTCACTACGGCCTGGCCGAAGCCAACCACGGTGCCTGTCTGCGCAACATTGTGTCGCGGATACGTTCGCGCAACTTCTGCTTTCCAGCTGAAACGCGCATACATGAGCTGCAACAGGGTGTTCAACTGAAGATATGCGGTATCCGGCGACCCTGCATCATTGGTCTGATAGGTGGTGATTATCCGCTCAAGCCGGACCTTCCCGCCGTCGCTCGACTTCGTGGTCGCGATACCATCGAACAAGAAGAAGTTGCGCTCTTGTTCGGTGAACTGGTCACCCTCGGCTACTTGCAGGGCGTTCACCATGGCGAGTGTTGTGAACGGTCGCTGTGGTGCAATTTCGCCCTCTCGGGCAATGATGGCCGCCACCTCGGCGGCAAACTCCAGGGGCGGCGTGAGCGGCGATGGCCCGGCCTGGGCAACAATCGACTGGTGCGGTGAATTGCGGCTGTCGCCGAGGGCAACCAGTGTGCCAAACGAACCGGATGCACTCGTGATGCTCACGCCGTCGATGCTCCGCTCGTAGCCGAATCGGCTCGCCAGCTCGTTCTCGATGGTTGCGAGGCTCACTGCGTCGGTGTATGGATGCGTCCAGACGTGGTACCAGACATCGCCCAGGGCCGCGATCAACGCGGTCAAACTCGGGTTGCTGGTGCCCCCGGCCATGGCCGGGATGGTCAATCCAACGCCCTCGGGCAACGACTCGCCGTCTGCGTAGCTGTGGCGGAGGTCGAGCGTATTGCCAACCTCGCCCTTGTGCCGACTCGTCACGGTCAGCGTTGCTGTCACTGCGGCGGCTGTGACCATCAGGGCCGGGTTGGCGGCGATGGCGATCTCGGCATTTGCAGCCATGGTCGCATCAGTGTCACCGTCGGTGACACCGACCGGCACACGAACACCGTGCACCCATAGTGATATGGTGCCGTTTTCGGTTGCCGGCCCACTGAAGACAATCGCTGACGCTGCAAACGCACCCGCGGCGTCATCGTCCACAACGGCCAGATATCGCGCCGTGGACGTGTTCGATGCGTAACTGGCTCGCGCCTGATTGTGCCCGATTGAACCTCGACCACAAAGCGCGATGGCATCCGACGTGCTGGTGATTCGATGCACCGTGTTGCCCGAGATTCCTGGGTTGGCAACCTTGGCAGCATCACTGCGCTGACCGATGATCAGCATCTTGTACGGCTGCAGCACCGGCCCAC
>JBARRC010000023.1:0-2006 GCA_049644045.1 Phycisphaerae bacterium | reverse complement strand
CTGGCGCGGCAGGGGTGCCCGAAAGGTTGTGAGGCCGTGACCGAGGACGCCAAGCGGTTAGGGGACGAAAGGAGGTGACGCGGCAAGGGAAGTGGGTTCAGTGACAGTTCCTCCGGTCGGCGAGGGGCAGGACCAGGCCGGCCGGATCTAAAGCGGTGGCGATAAGCGTTAGTTATAGACCGTAGGTTGTAGGCTGGAAGAAGAGAGCAAGAGCAGCAAAGGACACGAGTCGCGGCGGGCATTACAAGCGGGACCGTCCCGCGCGACGCAAAGGCCCCAAGAGGGCCGAAAGGAGATTTGCGATGAAGCGGGCAACGATCGTGGCAGTGGTAGTGGCGGTGAGTTTGGTTCTGGCAGGCAGTGCAATGGCAGCGTACGTCGAGAAGTTCGACAGCGACAGCGGCAGTTGGAACTATGGGTACGGGACTGGCTTCGCCATCGGGACAACGACATGGAATGCCACGGGAGGTAATCCCACCGGTCACATTAGCGGCGTTTCGAACAACCTTTACGCCGTTTGGACTTATGTGACGGCGCCCTATGGTGACATGACGGGTCTCACGATGACAGTCGATACCAAGGTTGCGGGCGTCACCTCGGGGAATGCCCAGTTCTACGTCGGCCGTGGCGGCGCGTACTTCATCGATGGCTCATGGTCCATCGCCGCCGACACCACCTGGACGACGCACCAGACGCCACTCGATAGCGCCAACTTCTCAAAGTGGACCGGCGTGGACAGTGGTGCCTACACGCTGGCAGAAGTCCTGTCCGCACCGGATGACATCGGTATTTTCTTCGGCGGCGGAGTGGCCGGCGGCACCGGCACGCTGGGTGTCGACAACTTCGGCACCGTTCCCGAGCCGGCGACGATGGCGTTGCTGGCTTTGGGCGGCATCGGGATGCTCGCGCGTCGTCGGCGCGGGAAGTAGTGCCACTTTGTCAACTTGGCGTGCCTGGAAGAAGCGGTAGCGCGGTGGCCATTCTTGGCCACCGCGCGGTGGGCAGGAATGCCCACCGCGCTATCCGCCCATTTAGGGTCCAGCAAAGGTGACAAAGCAGCCGTAGGACAGGCCGGGATTGAGAGGCAGAGGCGAGTTGGAAAAGGGTGCGGGTTGGGGTGCCCGAAAGGTACGAGGCCCGCATCCAAGTCGTGTCCGGCTTCGGCCGGATGCGCAAACGGGGCCGGCGAACCCTTCAGGGGGATCCGGCCTCGGCCTTTTGGAGTGGCGAGAAGTGCATCGAATGGGCGGCATCGGCGCGGGGCGGGGCGCGGGGGGCCGAAGGGCAAGGGGTATGCGGTGTCTAAAGAGAGTTAAATTGCTCGACGCTCAGACCCGCCTGCTTGAGGATCGTCCGAAGCAGCCCCGGGCCGAGTTCACGGTGGTCCGGCACGGACAGAGTCCAGCGAAAGTTGGGATGCGTCAGCATCCTGTGAGAACCACGGCGCCGGACCAGCGTCCATCCCGCTCGCCGCAGTTTCTTGACGGCCTCGCGTCCGCTGACCAGACGCAAGCGCTCGGCCATTACACGGATACCTCGACGGGTTCGCCTTGGGCCGGCTTAGCCTTGGATGCCATCACTTCCAACCATCCCGCGATGGCTTCCTTTACATTGGCAATAGCCTCTCGCCGGTTGCGGCCCTGCGAAACACAGCCCGGCATGGCCGGCACTTCCGCCACGTAGTACCCGGCCTCATCTTTTTCAAGGACAACGCGGATCTTCATGGTATTGCCCCAGGTCCTTGCCTTGTTCCGCCAGGTCTTCCTCATGCCGGATGCGGCGCATCTGCCGGAGGGACTCCGGATCGTGAGACGCGAGCCAGTCTTCCAGGTCATCCAGGCTCTGAGCCGTCATCAGCACGGTTTCAGGTATTTTGACGGTCCGTGTGGTGCTCATGGGTGCTCTCCAGCGAGGTCCATCCTCCCTTGTAAGCCATTATAATGGCGCCGGGGCAAAAAGCAAGCGCCGCTTGGCGCGATCTTCCGGCGTGGCGTGCAGCGTCAGAC
>JBARRC010000022.1:0-9317 GCA_049644045.1 Phycisphaerae bacterium | reverse complement strand
GTCGTATCCATCCGCAATCTTGATTTTCCTGGCTGTTTCGGCGGCTGCTCCACGGGTTGGAAACCCGTGCCACAAGGTGGAGGCGGATCGGCTCATCTTCGCGCAGATTCCCGTGCGAGCTGCCGCTCGGGCGGACGAGGTCGCCATTGCTCCACGGGTTGAAAACCCGTGCCACGGAGTGGGAGCGCATCTACCGATTGGCAGCCGAATCGTCGCCTATGATCCCGACAGACCGGATGATAGTGTCAAAACTCTGACATCAGGTTTTGCGGCGGCGGGGCAACCGGATGTCTCCTTCGACGGAAAGCGGATTCTCTTCATCGGCAAACCCGAGGCAAGCGATCCGTTTCACGTATGGGAGATGAACGTGGACGGTCGCGGTATCCGGCGGATCACGGACAAGTCCGGAAACGTCAGCGCGGCCATTTATCTCTCCACGATCTACACCCTCGACGCGGATAAGCCCGTTTACCAGATCGCGTTCTGCAGCGACCCGGGCGGCGCTCCCGGCGGCTCGCTCTACACCTGCCGGATGGACGGCACGCGCATCCGGCGGATCACCTTCGACCCGAACGGTGTCAGCGATCCGCACCTGCTCAGCGACAGCCGTCTGCTTTTCAGTCGCTGGTCCAACTCCGGCGGGGCCGGATCCCCCCACGGGTTAGAAACCCGTGCTACAACCAGATCGACGGACCTGCTCACCGTTAACACAGACGGAACCGACCTGTTCGCCTTTGCCGCTGTTCATGAGTCGCCGGCCATCCGATCCATGCCCTGTGAAACGCCCGATGGGTGGGTTGTCTACGTGGAGTCGGCGGCGTGTGGCACGGGTTTTCAACCCGTGGATCGTGGTGGGTCGCTGGTGGCGGTCGCCCGATCCCGCAGCTTACACACGCGGCGTGTGGTGGCCGATGACCCCGGCGGGCTCTACCACTCTCCGTCTGCGATGGCTGACGGGAAACTGCTGGTTTCCTATCGGCCCAAGGACGGCGGCTCGTACGGAATCTACGTGCTCGATCCGGTCAGCGGAACCAGGGTTGCTCGCGTTTTTGACGACCCGCAGTGGCACGAGGTCGACGCGGTGGTCGCCCGCTCGCGGTCCACACCGGCCGGGCGATCCAGCGTGGTGAAGGAACAGCTCGACTATGGCCTCTTATACTGCATGAATGCCAATCTTTCCGATCGGGAGGAGGCCAAGGCCATCGAACCGGGGCAGATCAAGCGGCTGCGAGTGTTTAAGGCTACGACGAACGACGAACGGGGTCCGAACGATGCTCCGGGACATGAACAAACCGCCGCACGCGGCGGTATCATAGTAGAGGAACTTCTGGGGGAGGTCCCGGTCGAACGTGACGGCTCGTTCTTTCTAATGGTGCCCGATCGTACGCCGTTACGGGTTGAAACGCTGGACGCCAATGGACGGATTCTGCAGAGCATGGTAAGCTGGATATGGGTGATGCCGAATGAGGGTCGCGGGTGCATCGGCTGCCACGAGGACCGCGAACTGACCCCCCCCAATCGACACGTGTTGGCTTTGCGAAAGAGACCCAGGAGAGTCGGCGTCAGCGATCGCCTGCCATACCCGCACGGGGAAGTACGGCCGGGCTTGAAAAAAGGTGAATGAAGGTGAAGTCCATTGGTTCCGGCGTCATTGTCGTATTGGGCTTTGCATTCAGCCTCGGCACCAGCCGGGCTGAGGAGCCCGAATTCCCTCTATATGTCGGTCGAGACGTATGTCTGGAGTGCCACTCGCCGGGGCACACCGTGAAGCCCTGCGCGGTGCGACCAGTACCCGAGCATGATCGTGCCTACGAGGCGCTCGCCAGGCCGGAAGCGCTTGAGATCGCCGCCCTGTCCGGCATCGGCGAAGCGCCGCACGACAGCCGCATCTGCCTGGAGTGCCACGCCGCTTCCGCAGACGTCGGGCCTCGATGGACAGCCGATACCTTCAAGATCGAGCACGGCGTGCAATGCGAATCCTGTCACAACGCCGGCAGCTTTCATGTGCAGACCCGTCGCTCGGCAAAGCACGGTACGAGCTCCGACGCCATCGGGATGATCACTCGTGGGGATTTGCGGGTCTGTGTTCCTTGCCACATGCATAAACTCTCTCATCTAGAGGTGCTCGAAAACGGCTTCAAACGATCACCGGTGGATCGGCTTTACAGAACCCCGGTAAATCTCGCTGCATCGCCGAACGGTGACAGGCTCTACGTGGTCTGTGAGCAGGGCGACAGTCTGATCGTTGTGGACCTTAAGACCGCGCGGGTGCTGGATGAGATCGCCGTAGGCAAACGCCCGCAGGACGTGGCCGTCAGCCCCGATGGGCGAAGGCTCTACGTGACGAATCGCATGAGCGGCACTTTGACTGTCATCGACGCGGCATCGAGCAAGGTGGTCGGTGAAGTTCGCGTCGGTGCCGAGCCCCATGGGGTGCTTACCGATGCAACGGGAACGCACATCTACGTGGCCAACACTACGCAGGATTCAATCTCGATCATCGACGCCGACCAGCTCACCGAGACGAAGCGGCTGACGGTGGGTGGCGGTCCCTGGTCACTGGCACTGAGCCCGGACGGCCGATCGATCTACGTCACCAGCGTTCGGCCCAACGTCGGGCGATTCCGCGATCCGCCTCGATCGGAGGTCACCGTGATAGACGTTGAGCGGGGCGTGGTGACGAGTCGCCCGATCGCGGACGAGGCCAACATGTTGCAAGGGATGGCCTTCGTCACCGGGCGCAACGTCGCCCTGTTCACCATGATGCGCACGAAGAGCCTCCTGCCGATCACGCGGATCGCGCAGGGGTGGACGATCACCAATGGGCTTGGCGTGGTCTGGCCCGACGGGCGCATTGACCAGGTGCTGCTGGACGAACCCAACGCCTACTTCCCCGATCCGTGGGATGTCGCCGTGAGCCCCGACGGCCGATATGCCTTGGTCACGAGCGGCGGAGCCGATGAAGTCGCGGTGGTCGATATCGCCGGGCTATTGACCACAATCACCGCCGCAACAGACCACCAGCGACAAGATGTTTTACCGAACCACCTGGGGATGAGCGGCCGGTTTGTGCTCAAGCGAATCGCCGTAGGGAGCAATCCGCGCGGCATCGAGTTTTCGCCGGATGGGCGGTTCGCGTATGTGGCCAATGCCCTGGACGACTCGGTCAGCATCATCGACACCGCGGACTTCAGTGTAACGGGCGCTATCAAACTGGGCGGGCCGGCGGAGGTGACCCAAATCCGCCACGGTGCCAAGGTGTTTCACAGCGCGGATATCACGTTTGGCCGGCAATTCTCCTGTCGCAGTTGTCATCCGGATGGGCACATCAACGGGCTACCCCTCGATATCGAGGCGGACGGGATTGGCGTGCTCCCGGTCGACAACCGCACGCTTCGCGGAATTGTGGATACCTCGCCATTCAAATGGGAAGGGACGAATCCGTCGCTGCACCGGCAGTGTGGGGCTAGGCTTGCGGTGTTCTTCACGCGCCTGGCGCCCTATACGCCAGACGATTTGGACGCGCTGGTCCGCTACATGTGCACGATCGAACGACCGCCCAACCCCTATCGCAGCCCCGAGGGATTGACGCTGGCCCAGCGCCGTGGGAAGGCGGTCTTCGACCGCAGGTTCGCCAACAACGGCACGCCGCTTACGCCGCAGCAACGCTGCGTAGGTTGTCACTACGATGCGTACAAGAAATCCAGGCTTAAGACGCCTATCGTCAACAAAATGTGGTTCGACGCGCCGGTCGAGCTTGACGAGTTCGATCTCTTTGACGCCGACGCGTTCGGCGACCTTGGGGTGTACTACTATGTCGAGGTGCACGCACCGCCCAATGTGCTCGACGTCCCGCACCTGACGAACATTTACAACAGCCCGCCCTACCTGCACAACGGCGCGGCCAACACCCTCGAAGAACTCTGGACCCGCTTTAACATCAAAGACGATCACGGCGTGACGATCGATCTGACCAGAGAGCAGTTCAACGACTTGATTGCCTATCTAAAAGCCTTATGAAATGCCTTGCCATGTCACCGAGCCTTCGCGTCGTCAACCTGACCACTGTTACGTGCTTGGCCTTTTTGGTCATATCAGCCTGCTCTACCCCTGCGATGGGCCAAGGATCGACTGAGTCACCGCTCGTCTACCACACGTGGGAGAGCTTCACCACGCGGGACGGACTCCCGCACAATGGCATCCGCGCAATCCACATCGTGGATGGCCGCGTCTGGGTGGGGACCGAAGGCGGTTTGGCCCTGTACGACGGCCGGACCTGGAGAAGCTGGACGCGAGATGACGGTCTTCCGTCACCAGTAGTCACGGCGATCGACGTGGATGCTCACACTGACGAGCTCTGGCTCGGTATGTGGGGCGGCGGGCTGGTTCGCTTCAGCGCGGGCCGGTTCGACACGTTCGATCAGTACAACAGCGGTCTTGCCGGCAATCTTGTCCTGGACGTGCGCGTGGCCGGCGGGCGCGTCTGGGCGTCCACCAGCGCCGGGCTCAGCTCCTTCGATCCGATCAACGATACATGGGAGCTGTATGTTCCGCGGCGAGCCGACACACCGGAGACAGCCATCACCGGGCTGACTGCGGACGGTGACTATCTGTATGCTGCCGGCTGGGGCCAGGTCGTGCACCTGTTTGACCTGAACCGGAGCGAGTGGGTTTCCGTCAGCAGACTTGGAAGTGAAGAGCAAACCGGATCTGCGGGCGCGCCGCGTTTTCGTGAGGCCGCAGTCGGGATCACAAGCGTCGGATCGTCAACATGGGTGCTTACGCAAGAGCGGTTGTTCCGCCGAGAAGGAACCCTTCCGTGGAAAGCCCGCAGTGTCGGTGCAGGACCACCGGAGGCAGCCAACTTCATCCGTTGCCTGGCTGCGAACAGCGAGACCGAAGCATGGGTGGGCACGAACGACGGGTTGCGCGGGCTGGTGGATTGGTCCACTGATACCTGGGTGAGGTACCGCCGCTGCGAGAGCGGTGACGAGGGCCTGACCACTCTGACCCGGCAGGGGCAGACCGTTGCCGCGGCGACGGTTGCCTCGACGCTTCCCGACAATCGAATCCGGTGCATTGCATTCGGCCAAGACGCCGTCTGGGTCGGAACTGTCAACGGCTTGGCACGTGGGACGGAGCGGAAGCGATGGAGTGCTCTTCCGGCCCGCGCAGACGGTGCAAAAACAACCTGTCCGCAGCCTGCGACCACGGCATCCTCCGCATCCAAATCGCGCGGCGAGCCGGCGCTGCCCGATACCGTCACCATTGCGGTGCTCGGGCCCATCGCCAGGATCGTCGCCCTACCCGGCGGCGATCCGCGCGAAGGCAGCGGTACGAGCCGGGCGGACCTGCTGGCCGTCCAGCTCGCTGTCAACGAAGTCAACGCGCGGGGCGGATATCGTGGACGTATTCCGTTCCGGGTGGCGATGGGCGTGGGCGCCTACGAACGCTATGGATGGGGTACCGCCGAGGACGATTTCGCGACGTTCCTCTACCGTGACCACGCGCTCGGGGTCGTGGCCTATTTGGGCCCGGGTTATATCATCAGGAACACGGTGGCCTTTCAAACTGAGATCCCACTCATCAACGCGGCCGGTACGCTGCCCGGGTTCGATGGACCAGGCAACCCGTGGATCTTCCGTTGTCCGGGGGATGACCCGCGTCATCACCGGCAAATGGTGGACTACATCGTCGATCGCCTCGGTTACACCCGCTTCGCGCTGTTGCGCACGCCGGGTGTACAGGCGCAGCGACATCTGGATTTGTGGAGCCGGTATGCCGGGGAACGGGGCCTGACGGACGGCAGCCTGGTGACCGAGGTCCGCTACCATCCCGACACCGATGATCTCGATGAGGTGCTGCGGGCCCTGAGGCGTTCCGGGGCCGAAGTGGTGCTGACCTGGTGCGACGTCTCGCTGTCAGCGCGGGTGCTGCGGCGGATGCGTGAGGTGGGGATGTCCCAGCTATTCGTAGGTGGTGAGCAGCTCGTAAGCGATGAGTTTGTCAAACTGGCGGGCCGCGACCCCGGTTCGGTCATCGCCCCTTATCCCTGTCCACATCGCAAGAACCACCAGGCGTTGGCTCGTTTTGCGGAGCGCTACACGGCGCAGAGCTCTTCGGCACGGATGCAACGCCCGCCCACGGTCGATGCTTATCTCACCTACCACGCCGCCAAGCACCTCCTGCTGGCGATCAACATGGCCGGACTGGACCGGGAGGCCATCCGGCAGGTTCTTACCAAAATGGGTGACATCACGGTGGCGAAACTGAAAAAGGGTGTATGGGAACAGGTCGCCCTGCCGGATCGGTGACCGCAACGGCGTGAACGTGTTATCCGAGAAGTCACCAGGCAACGTTTTGGCCGCTCTGGGTGCGCTCGGTGTGGTGACGTACGGGCTGGCTCTGTCAGCGGCTCAGCCCGTCCAGTTCAACGTAGTCAGCTACAGGACGGTACCGTTTCAGCAGGCACAGTATTGGCCTTCGCTGATCTTCGTCGTGCTCGTGTTTGCCACGATCATCGCCCTCTGCGGCTGGACGGCGCGCACCAGCACGGCAAAGGGTCGTTGGCTACTTGCAGCTTCACTGCTTTGGCCTTTGCTTTTGAGCGCACCGTTTGCTTGCTATGCCTTCTCTCACAAAGTGCCGCCGTTCGCCTTGAGCCTGCTTATGATTCTTGCTGCAGGATGGGCGGCCTATCGGGTGGCGACACGCGCGTCTGCGCGGCCCGCCTACCCCTGGGCACATCCACTCGCCGTGGGCTCGCTCGTTTTGTTGATCGCGGTGCTCACAATCGTCCACACGCGCACACAGATCAACTTCTTCGAACACTTCATGTTGGGCCACGCGGACTTCGGGCATTTCACCGAGGAGCTGAAGAACGCTCTGGCCGGTCGCGGGCTACGGTCGGACAGCTTTGAGAACACCAGGCTCGGCTGGCACTTCGTACCGCTTCTCTACGTGCTCGTGCCGGGTTATGCCCTCTGGTCGTCACCGGCGTATCTGATGGTCTGCAGCGCCCTGTTCGTCCACGTCGTGGCCCTGCCCGTGTACTACCTGGCGAGACGTTTGTCGGGTTCCGCGGCGATCGGCTTTATGTGGGCCGCGGCCTGGTTGCTGTTGCCCTCTCAGAGCCGGTTGGTTTACTCCAACACCTATGGTTTCCAGTGGATCTATGTTGCCATGCCGCTACTGGCGGTGATGATTGCTTCCGGTGTGACAGGCCGGTGGCGGACGTGCCTGGTCATGGTTGCGCTGGTTCTGCTGTGCAAGGAGACAGCCGCCGCCGCGACGTTCGGTTGGGGTTTGTATGTCACGCTCTTTACACCGCGCCGTAAGATGGGCATTGCGATAGCGGTCGGTTCCGTGGTCTATTTCATCTTGTGTACGAAGGTGATCATCCCGCACTTTGCGGTCGCTGAACGGTATGAGCGGCTTAATCTCTTCGGGGAGTTGGGAACCACCTCAGGCGATCTGCTCAGCGCCGTGTTTACCCAGCCGGAGGTATTCTTCGGGCGGCTGCTGCGTCGAGAGGCGCTCTACTTTCTCCTGATGTTGATTGTGCCGATGGCGCTGCTTCCGCTGCGTGGGTGGCGCATTGCGCTTGCCGCACTGCCGACGCTGGCTTTGGTCCTGCTGCTGCAGAATACGGATTGGCTCAGCATCAAGTTCTGGCATCAATGCACGGTGCTGCCGTTTCTGTTTTTTGCGGGTATCGCATTGATGCAAGCGAGCCGCGGGCTTCAGCCCGCGCGGGTGTCCGATGATTCGAGCCGCGGGCTTCAGCCCGCGCGGATGTCCCATGATTCGAGCCGTGGGCGAAGCGCGCCGTCGCGGAACGCGATCAACTACGGAATCGCGGCGGCAGTGCTCGTTTGCGCCGCCTTGGGGCACTACTTCTACGGCTTCTCCCCGATCAGCAAAGCTTACGAGGTGTACGCCACCACCACGTGGCTCCACGAGCCCGACCCGCGCCTGGAGACGGTGCGTCGCTTACGCACGGACATCCCCGTGGATTGCACCATCCTCACCACCGAGCGATTGGCGGCCCATTTCACCGACTACCAACGCCTCTACACCGGGTACCGCATTCGCCCGGCCGATTTCGTGATCATCGACCGCAGTGACAGATGGGATACTTCGGGCATGCCGCACAGAATTTCCCAATTCGCTCGTGATCCGGACTACAGTCTGTACGGTGAATTCGGCAGCATCGTCGTCTTTGCGCGTCGCCCGGACGCGCCGCCGGCTACGTTGGAATAAGGAGAATAGCGAATGCAGAATGGCGAATAGCGAAAGACAGCAGAGGCATAAGGCAGCAAGGCAGTAGGCACAGGAAGTGATCGTGCACCCCATTGCCAGCCTCCTTGCCTCCATGCCTTCTTGCCTCCTTGCCTTTTCCATTCGCTATTCGTCATCCGCTTGAACCATCTTTGGAATCATGCCAGACAAGCGTAGACATCGTGGCAAGCATCCCGAGGACGACCAACTGTTTGCGCCCGTGCGGCATGAAGCGCTTCGCACAGCCGTTGCTGAGTATTCCTGGCTGCTGACACGCGGGTATGCAACCGGCTCCGCGTTGAAATTGGTGGGGGATCGGTACAACCTCACGGCGCGGCAGCGGATGGCCGTGCGGCGCTCAAGCTGCTCCGATCAATCACTTGAGCACCGAGCCGCGACGATGACGCCCCCGACGGAAACCGCCGGTCAATTAGTGGGCATCGATGGATACAACCTGCTGATTACGATTGAAAGCGCCCTGGCCGGCGGTTTGATTCTCGTCGGGCGTGACGGATGCCATCGCGATCTGGCCAGCGTCCACGGAACCTACCGCAAGGTTGATGAGACAGTGCCCGCGGTCACATTGATCGTCGACTTCCTGGCCACGTTGAACATCCGACACATCGACTGGTACCTGGATCGTCCCGTTTCCAACAGCGGCCGGCTCAAAGCTCTGATGGCCGAGGTGATCGCCGGGCGCACGGACCGCAGCACCCGCCGTGCAACGTGGAATATCGAACTGGTCAACAGCCCGGATGCCCTTCTGGTATCCTACCCCCATCCGGTTGTGAGCAGTGACTCTGTGATCTTGGACCAGTGCACGGCGTGGCTCAACCTGGCTGAGATTGTCATCGATGCCCGGATTCCAACCGCCTGGAAAGTGGACCTGCGGTGAAAAGGTGTCAGGATGGAATGGCACTGCCGTCGCCGACCATTGTCATGTCATCCACTTACGTTTGCCCGAGTTCCAATCGTAACTGATCCCGTGGGCGTTGCATGAGCGGGTAGCGATGTCGACGGCGTTTGAGGACGCGCGG
>JBARRC010000021.1:0-5189 GCA_049644045.1 Phycisphaerae bacterium | reverse complement strand
CCGTTGGCGATCACCACGAGCCTGTGGGGCGACGTGGTCGGGGAGTACTACACGAATCCGGCCAATTGCATGGTCATGCCGAGCGGCTACGTGGATTGCTGGAGCCCGCCCAACGCAGTTGTCAATTTCGACGACATCTCATCGCTCGTCGACAAGTTCAGAAACCTGTTCGGTGCACCGAGGAAGGCACGGGCGGACATCGCCGGGGACCCGCCGGTCGGCATTCCGGATCGGCTTGTCAACTTCGTCGACATCTCCTACGACGTCGACGCGTTCCGGGGCCTGCCGTATCCGTTCCCCGGACCGAGCGGTTGTCCGTGATTCGATTGCGGATTGACGATTGGGGATTGCGGAATGTTGCAGGCGGGATAGCGGTGGAAAAGTCGAAACGTCGAAAAGTCAAAAGAAGGTCAGTCCTTGGGCGTTTCGACATTTGGACGTTGTGACGTTTCGACCTTTTGACGTCTCGGTTGCCCTCTACCCTACCTCACGATGCGGACCCGGCTCAGCAGAAGATGTCAGAAGTTGTATGGGTGCGGGTCGGTCTGATTGATTTTGCCTGGCGATAAACCGTTTGTGGATGAATTCCCTCCTGGAATGAGGCGATACGGCGATTCTGGATTGAAGGAATACGCAGAATCGGTTAACATGGTGAACATGTTGCCGTAGCGGTGCCGGTAACGGGAGAGGGTGTGGAAGCAGCCACACGGGAACTGAGTACAACCACAACCGCACAGGAGGAGATGACGATGAAACGCACTTGTTGGCTTTTAGCGATTACCGTTGGAGCATCGGTGTTCGTCACGGCGTCTGGTGTATCGTTGGCGCAGCCGCCGAGTAGTTTTGATTTACGCGATGTCGGCGGAACCAACTATGTCACGTCGGTCAAGAGCCAGAGCGGCGGCACCTGCTGGACGCATGGGGCGATGGCCGCCATGGAAGGCAACCTGCTGATGACCGGTGCGTGGGCGGCGGCCGGCGAGTCCGGCGAGCCCAACCTGGCCGAGTATCACCTCGACTGGTGGAACGGATTCAACCTGCACAACAATGACGATGACCCGGCACTCACCTCGGGGCTCGTCGTACACAACGGCGGCGACTACAGGGTGACTTCAGCCTATCTCACGCGTGGCGAGGGGGCGGTGCGGGACATCGACGGGCAATCCTACTCGACGCCACCGGACAGGTATGGTTCCACATATCACTACTATTACCCGCGGGACATCGAGTGGTTCGTGGCAAAGTCCGACCTGAGCGACATCGATACGATCAAGAACAAGATCATGACCGAAGGCGTCATGGGGACGTGCCTGTGCTCCAGCAGCTCATTCCTAGCCAATTTTGGGGGCTACTATGCACACTATCAGCCGCCTAGCAGCGGTTGGGACCCCAACCACGCGGTGGCCATCGTCGGCTGGGACGACGACAAAATTACGCAGGCTGACGATCCCGGCGCGTGGCTCTGTAAGAACAGTTGGGGGAATTGGGGCCCCGAGAATGGCTACTTCTGGATTTCTTATTACGACAAACACGCCTGCCAGGAGCCGCAGATGGGTGCGGTCTCCTTCCAGAACGTTGAGCCCATGTCCTACGATTACGTTTACTACCATGATTACCACGGCTGGCGCGATACGATGGAGAGCTGCACCGAGGCATTCAATGCCTTCACCGCTGCGGACGGGGAGTTGCTGGCCGTGAGCTTCTTCACGGCCGTCGATAACATCGCCTACACGGTGAAGATCTACGATCGCTTCGAGGGCGGCGCGCTGCTGGACGAACTCGCCACGAAATCCGGGACCATCGACTATACGGGATTGCACACAGTAGACCTGGACACGCCCGTCGAGCTTGCGGAGAGTGACGATTTCTACATCTACCTGTCCCTCTCGGATGGCGGGCATCCGTATGACCGCACGTCGGACGTGCCGGTCCTGCTGGGGGCAAGATATCGGACCATCGTGAACTCCGCCGCCCAGCCCGGCCAGAGCTACTACAAGAACGGTTCAACCTGGCTTGACCTTTACGATTATGAGGATCCGCCATGGAACAATACGGCAAACTTCTGCATCAAGGGTCTGGCCTCCGCGCCGTTTCTGCCGCCGCCTTTGCCGGAGCCGGATGGCGTGCTCAAGAACCGCTACGTTTCGTTCGTGCCGGGCAGTCCCGGTGAACAGACGGCGCTGCGCGTCACATTTGCGCAGCTTCCGACGAAGTTCGCCGGGCTTGTGGGCGAGTCGTGGTGGGTCGGTCCGCCGGAGGAGGTTTCGGAGGGCGAAGGTTTGGGCACGTTCTTGGCAGCGCCGTTGCAGTGCGATGAGCATTACACCGACTGGAGCACGTATGGAACCATACATGTGTACCACGAGGGCATCGTACCGGGCGGTGCCTACGAGGTGCGGACGCTTGGCGAATCCCGCAACGTGGCGGGTGTGAGCCATAGGTCCCCTCCGCTTGTGGTGGGCACGAATCTGTGGGGTGACGTGGTGACGGACTCCGCGCCGCCGTGCGGACCGCCGAACGGTATTGTGGATTTCAACGACATCGCGTCCGTGGTGGACAAGTTCAGGGACCTGCCGGGTGCTCCGAGCAAATTACTGGCCGACATAGGCCCTGACAGGGTGGATGGGATCGTCGATTTTGAAGACATCCCCCTGACTGTGGACGCGTTTCGCCATTTGCCCTTAACGTACGAGGTGCCCCCGGCCTGTCCGTAGCGTTCAGCAGAAGAAGAGTCGAAACGGCAAAAAGGCGAAACATCGAAACGAGGAGAAGCGATCAGCATCAGCAGTTGGCTTTTGCTGACAGCTACTTGATGTTTCGATGTTCTGCCTGCTGACCGTCCCGGTTGCACAGGATCGTCCGTTCCGGTAGACTATGACAGGAGTCCGATGCGGTGCTGTCCGCAGACCGACCTGTTGTCCACCCCGGGGTGTGTCGGATCGGCACCGCGGACCTGGACCTGATTCTTTTCCTTAGATAGGAGATCGAGCCGATGGAGGGTACACGAAGGTTGCGCCGGGTTGTTTGGCTGTTGGCAACGGGACTGATCGCTGTGACCGTGGTACCGGCGGTGGCGTCTCCCGAAGGGCAGATTGCCGCCGCGCTTGTGAGTGAGGAAAGCTATCGTCACATCCTGGACGACATGCTCTACACGCATGACGGGGACAACCGAGATGCCGCGTGGGGCGATGAGCACGATCCGGCTCGGGACAATATCGCCGCGCTGATGACCAGCTACGGACTGGCGGTCGAGATGCAAGCGTTTCCGTGGTTCGGCTATACAGGGCACAACGTTGTGGGTATGAAACTCGGGACCGTCCATCCCGACCAGGAGTATATCATTGGTGCGCACTATGATTCGGTTGACAATCCCGGGGCTGACGATAATGCCAGCGGAGTGGCACTTGTACTGGAGGCGGCCCGCGTCCTCAGCACCTACGACTCGGATTACACGATTCGCTTCATCGCGTTCGACGCCGAGGAGTGGGGCCTGTGGGGAAGCGAGGCATACGTCGACGAGCATATTGCCGATGACATTCTGGGGATGATCTCAACCGACATGGTCGCCTACAACAAGGGGACGAATGCCGTGGACATCTTCGGCTTTTCCGAGTCCAACCCCCTCAAAGACGCCGTGGCGGAGGCCGTGAACACCTACGGGGAGGGCGTGACCCCGTATGTTGGCGGTTCGTCTGGGGGGAGTGATCACTTTCCCTTTGAGCTCGCCGGCTTTCAGGCCTGCCTGTTTATCGAGGATTGGGGCAATCCATACTACCACGACCCTGAAGACAACGTCGACATGCCCAACTACATCGACTACACGTACGCGACCCGCAATACACGGGCCATCGTCGGCTTTCTTGTGGATCATGCGGGCGTGGACATCATCGCCCCTGACGGCGACTACGACCTTGACGGCGATGTGGACACCGATGACTACAACGCGTTCGTATCCTGCTTCACGGGGCCCGGGATCCCTCCCGACCCTGGTTGCGAGTTCTTTGACTTCCTAGTAGACGGTGACGTCGACTGCACGGACTGGAGTCTGTTCGAATCGGTATGGACCGGACCGCCCAGCGAACCGCCCGTGTTCTGGCGTTGCGTCATCCTGCCTCCGGTGGCGGTGGCCGTGGGCAACCGGTGTCTTTCGATCACGCTTCCGGAACACGGCTTGCCGATCGCGCTGCGCGTGACGGGCGATCCCGACGACCCGGATGTTCATTGCCTGTTGCGATACGTGCAAGCGACCGGCCAGCTCGGCGAAACCCCCGTTTTCCGACCCCACGACGCGTGGGGTACGGTGGTGGTTTGCGATGAGTCCATCTTTCCTGGCACCAGCTACACCGTTCAGTGTGATTACGGGGAAGAGGGTTCGCCGGTGTTATCCTCCGGTGTGAGCGCCATCACCGAGATATGGGGAGACGTTGCGGGCGATTTCGCCGGTGGCGAGTGGCTGCCACCCGACGGCACGGTGGATTTCAACGACATCAGCTCCGTGGTCGACAAGTTCAGGAATCTGCCGGGCGCTCCACCCGCCTACAGGGCGGAGCTGGTCGGCCCGTCCGGGGCGGAGTGCTACCCGGACGCGACGACTATCGACTTCGTGGACATCAGCGCGGACGTCGATGCGTTCAGGGGACTTTCGTATTGGACAAGTACCGGGTGCCCCGCGGTGTGTGATTGACCCTGACATGCGTTTTGACATTTTCACGTTTCCTTGCTTGACAGGCGATGGGTTGCGCTTAGAATGCGATGAGTTTGTGAACCATGCTAGTATATAGACAGGAGGTCATCCCCATGCGAAGGAATGCAGCGTATCTTTCCGTATCCATTCTTACCATCCTGACCGTTACCGGGTGCACGGCGTCCGGCCGGAAGAACGTGGATACGGAACCGGCGGCGACGACGGCGGATGTGTACACGCCACCGGTGCAAGAATCGGCGTACGAGTCCGATCCGTACCCAACCTACGGTTCACCGATGCCGATCGAGGACACGTACGAGGCAGCGGCACCGGTGATCACACCAGAACCGCGCTACCACACGGTGATGAAAAAGGACACGCTGTATGGGCTCGCGCGGATGTATTATAGTGACCCGAGCCGGTGGAAGGACATCTACGAGGCGAACCGTTCGGTGATTAGCGATCCGGACAGAATCCGCATCGGGCAGCGCCTGATGGTTCCGTA
>JBARRC010000020.1:0-7164 GCA_049644045.1 Phycisphaerae bacterium | reverse complement strand
TGCAGTCCGCATTGCAGGTTCCGCAGTCATCAGTGAACCCGTCGTCGCACACCTCGGCACCCTCGACCACGCCATCGCCACATGCAATGGACGGCCCCGTGTTCTCGTACCACGCGATCTTGTCGTCAAAGGTTGACGCGGAGAGGACGTCGGTGTCCCCGTCGCCGTCCACGTCGGTCGCGAAAACGGAATAGGCCCCGTCTGCGGTGGTCGAGATCACGCTCTCGGTGAAGGTCGGGGGCGAGCCGCCGTCGCTTTCGTACCACGCGATCTTGTCGTCAAGCAGTGACGCGGAGAGGACGTCGGTGTCCCCGTCGCCGTCTAAGTCCGTCGCGAAAACGGAGCGGGGTCCGTTGGTGGCGGTCGAGATCACCCGCTCGGTGAAGCTCGGGGGCCAGCCGCCGTCGCTTTCGTACCACGCGATCTTGTCGTCAAAGTACCAGGCGGAGAGGACGTCGGTGTCCCCGTCGCCGTCCATGTCCGTCGCGAAAACGGAAAAGGCCCCGTCTGCGGTGGTCGAGATCACCCGCTCGGTAAACGCCGGGGGTGACCCGCCGTCGCTTTCGTACCACGCGATCTTGTCGTCAAAGATTGACGCGGAGAGGACGTCGGTGTTCCCGTCGCCGTCCACGTCCGTCGCGAAAACGGAAAAGGCGCCGTCGGCGGTGGTCGAGATCACGTGTTCGGTGAAGGGCACATCCACGCCCCGGGCGGGCAGCGGCCCCGCCACGTCGTATTGGCCCTCGTAGTTCCCTCCCCACGCGACGATCCACCCGTCGGCCCTCAGGCCGAGGCTATGCCCGACGCCCGCCGCGACGTCCACGAAGTCCGTGTTCGGCGCCGGCACGTCGCATTGGCCGTACCGGTTGTACCCCCATGCCACGACCGACCCGTCGGTCTTCAGCCCGAGACTGTGTTGATCACCCCCCGCGACGGCGATGAAGTCAGCGCTTAAGTCCGCACCGACCACCTGGGTACCCCGGCCCACAATCGACCCGCTGACCGCTTCGCTCGCCGAGGCTGGCGACATGCTCGCAAAAGTCGCTAGCACCAATAAGGCGTACACCCCAGGACTGGCTAGTGTTTTTTCTCTGCTTACCATGAGATAGGCCCTCCAAATGAACCCGCGCACCTACAACACCCGCACGGTGCCAGATGGATCGACTATTCTACACTCCTCGCCCGTTCGGCACAAGTGCCGTCGTCGCCGTTACCCCGGCTGCCCTACCTCGCTGAACGCGTGATGGTCCGCACGGCAGAACCCTACTTGGCTGTGGGCCCGCTGTCTTACTCTCCGCATGCAGCAACCAACTCGGCCATTACCGCGTCGCTGAGCAGGCGGCCTTGGCGGGTCAAGGCGATGTGGGTATCCGAGACGGTCACGAAAGCGAGGTCGGTTAATTGGGCCAGGACATCCGCAAAGAGCGTCAGCGGGTCGGCACCGGTTCGCTGCCGGAACGACGCGATCGACAACCCTTCGACGAGCCGGAGCTGCATCATGATCATCTCGGTCATGAGCATCTGTGTATCGACGATCTCCGACTCGGCCTCGGCGTGGCCCAGTTTGTCGATCATCCGGATGTAGGCGTCAACGTCGGCGACGTTCTTGTACCGCCGGCCGTTGATGTATCCCGCCGCCGACGGCCCAACGCCGATGTAGGGCTCGTTGTGCCAGTAGATGAGATTGTGTCGGCATCGGCACCCGGGCCTCGCGAAGTTGCTGGTCTCGTATTGCCCGTAGCCGGCGGCTTCAAGCGTGTCGATTGCGTGTAAGAACATGTCAGCTTCGAGCTGTTCATCGCAGGGTGTCACGCGCCCTTCTTGTCGCTGCGCGGTCAACCTCGTGCCGGGCTCGTAGGTGAGGCCATAGCAGGCGATGTGGTCGGGCTCCAGATCGATCGCCCGTCGAAGCGACTCCGACCACGTGTCGAGCGTCTGCCCCGGAATGCCGAAGATAAGGTCCAGGTTGACCTGTTGGATGCCGTTGTGGCGGAGGATCGCCACCGAGGGCGCGATATCGTCGGGTGAATGCACCCGCTCAAGCGTCGCGAGTTCACTCGCGAAAAATGACTGCGCACCCATCGACACCCGGCTCACGCCTGATGCGACCAGGAGCCTCGCCTTTTCATCGTCGACCGTGGCTGGATTAGCCTCGACGGTGAACTCCGCGAGTTCGCTGATCGGTACCGACCGCTCCACGGCTTCCAAGAGAGCGGCAAGGACCTCCAACGGGAGGATGGTTGGCGTCCCACCCCCGAAGAAAACCGTGCTTATTTTATCTGGATTGTCAGCCAGACGTATCCTAAGTTCACGCGCGACTCGCCTCATCAAAGCTTCCGTGTTGCGGTCTTTCACCGCGACTGAGAAAAAATCGCAGTAGGCGCACTTGGCCTCGCAGAATGGTATATGCACATACAGCCCACAGGGGGTGGCGGGAGCAGGATTCGTGCCCTTCAAGCCGGCCGTCATGCCGGTATCATAGCCGCTCAAATACGCGCGGTCATGATCGGGCGGGTTGGTGGTGCGGCCATTCTCTGTAGCACATGCGAATAATTCGTGTCGCTCTGTAGCGGCCGGCGTCCCCGCCGGCCGTCGTACGCAATAGCACTTGCCTGGGAAAACGGCCTGCGAGGACGCAGGCCGCTACGATCTCAGTAGGACGACAGAATGACACGATGCCACAAAATATGGTCACACCCGCGGGTTGGGGGGTAACTGTCGCGGATTTGATGAGAGAGCCGGTCTGGGGTATATTCAAATAGAGGCGGACGCCGAGTCAGGTGTCGAAGATCCGTACCGGTGGGGTTGGAGCGCTTGAGGGTCAGCCTTGAAAACGGACGCATCGAGTATGGACATCAGGCTTGTCATGTTTCGGGAAGATGGCTCGCGAAGGATTTTCCCCCTCGCGCCGGGGGCGACCACCATCGGCCGGAAGAATGATTGCACGATCCGTATCCCGTTAGCCATCATATCCCGGCAGCATGCGGAGATCTTCGTGGATGAGGACGGCGTCACTTTGAAGGACCTGGGGGCTGCCAACGGCACCTACCTGAACAACCGGCGAATTGAAGAAGAAGATCTCGAGCCCGGTGACCAGATCATGGTCGGACCGGTCGTCTTCGCCGTCCAGATCGACGGCCAGCCGGCTGACGACGAGCTTATCGAGATTCGGACGAAGGTGTCCTCGAGTCAAAAGGTTGCGAAGCAGGACGCCGATGTGGGCACTTCGGAGCATGTGTCCATCTCGGACGATGAGGTCGATCCAATTTCGGCGTTGGAGGCGCTGGCCTCCAGCACAGACCAGACCGCCATCAATCCCGAGGACGAGGAGTGAACCTCACGGCCGACTCGCCTCACGATGCCGTGAAGCTCTCCCGCCGACGTACGCCGGTTTCCCGCTCGGTGATCATTCTGGTCGTCGGCACGGTTGCGTTGTTCGTGTTCATTCTGGTGCAGGGCGACCTGCGTCGTCGGCAACGCGCCATGGAGCAGGCTCACTTGCACGCGGCGGCACTGGCGAAGCGAGTGGGCGAGGCCGGCGCCCTGCCGCTCAACCTTGAACTGCTGCCCACCCCCGAGCGAAAGGCCAAGACCTATCGCGTCGAGCAGCTCTCCCGCCAGGACGCCCGCCACCTCCGCAAGAGCGGTAAGCGAGTGATCGTCGCTCAGACTGTGCCGCTGCCCCAGGTGCTCACACCGGACGGCCGGGCTGTCATCTTCTTTGAAGGCGGCAAGTTTGATGTCGAGTGGTTGACACTTCCCGAGTTTGATGAGCTGTACGCGGCGCAGCAGGATGAAATCCGGCGCCTCGCCGCCGACACGGGAGACGATCTGCCCGGCGCCTAGTGCTCTGTCAGCGTTGAATTGATGGGCACTGTCGGGTGGCATGGCCAAGCGAAGCGCCGCCATGAGCCAGGCATGCTTGTTGGCAGCGTCCAACATGCCGGCGCCCGTCTTCGACGGGCTTGGGCAACCCACCCATCAATTCAGGTGTGGCGGAGCACGAGGTTCAGCGTGTTTGTTTGTACTCCTCGTAGCGCGATCCAACGATGCTTAGAAGAAGACCCGTGCCGTATGCCATATACCTGACACTCCGGACAAAAACGTGGCGCCCGAAGACCGGGGCGCAGGGCACCAGGAGCACGCCGATGACCATCCAAACGGCGGCCTTGGCCGCAAGAACGAGGCGCGTGGACCAGGAAGACCCCAAGTCGATCGCAACAAGTCCCCGCGAGTTTCCGATACGAAAGAACCGTTGCACAAGCCACCCGAAGCGGGCACGGTTTAGAGGGGTCCATTCATAGGCCAACGCTTCGTCCGCCCAGACGATGGTATAGCCGGCCCGGTGGACACGGTGGAAGAAATGTGAGTCGCTCCCACCCGTAAGCGCCATGCGCTCGTCGAAGAGACTCTCCATGCCCTGGAATACAGCGCGTCGGGCAAGCACGTTACCGGTGTAGGCGACGTCGAGACGATACCCCGTCGGATGGCGGGGCCGTTCAAAGAATCGCCCCTTGACGACCCAAGACGGAACTTCCTCCGGAAAGTAAGGAACCACGGGGCCCGCGACAACATCCGCATCGTACGAATGTTGAACACGCAGTAGCTCATCCAACCAGCACGGTTCCGGCACCTCGTCGTCGTCGATAAAGGCGACGAAGTCGGCGTGATCCGCCACACAGGCAAGGGCCCGGTTCCGCGCGAAGGGAATCCCACGACGCGGCTCAACATGATACCTCAACGGCCACTTCAGCTCAGATCGATACTCATCGCATACCTGGCCGGCGGAACCGTTTGGGTCATTGTCGACGACGACGATTTCAACCTCAGGTGGGTCAGCGCGGAAGTTCAACGCGTCAAGCCCGCGCAATAGCCGCCGCAGTCCCTCGGGGCGTTGGAACGTTATCACGCATATGGCCACGGTCATCTTTGGTGTCCGCTGATCTAGGGCGTTGGCTAACGGTCAACACCGCTCGCCGAATCGCGTTGCATACCCTTGGGCGCTCAGTGGCACGACACTAATAGAATTACACGCTATCGTCGACCTTCTGCATAATCGCCCTGTCACGCAGGGCAGCGCTTTCGACAGCCCAACTCGTTTGCTATACTTGCTGGCGTCCGCATGATGCCCCCGTGGGGCCCGGCTTACGGAACAATAACGTGCCCGACTCGATGTTCAGGCGAGGCATCCGATTATTTCTCCATCCGTCTTCGCCCGCAGCGTGTTATCGCAACCCGTATCCGCTCTTCGCGGCCATCGTGGCGCGCTCCGTGAACCTGATGCTGCGTGCGCTCGACCGCCTCCTACCCACAGACACTGTTACGTGCGCGGTATGCGGATGGTCCGGTTCCAGGTTTGGCTACTCCTCCGCAGCCTCGGTCAATGCACTCCACCGAAATGATATTTGCCTAGGATGTGGCGCGAATACCCGTACGAGGCGAATGATCGAGATTCTCACGGAGGTCGCCGATCTGGATACGCATCTGGTCGTCGCGGATGTGGGGCCTGCCCCCGCCACCCGAGAGTTCTTCCGCGACAGAGACTCCGTCAAGTACGTGACGATTGACTTGTACAAAGACAGCGACATCAGAAGTTCGATCACCGCCATTGCCCTGGCCGAGGGGGTGGTCGACGTGGTAATGTGCTGCCATGTTCTCGAGCACATCGACGACGATCAGCGTGGCATTGGCCAGCTGTATCGCATCCTCAAGCCGGGTGGTTTCGCCATCATCGTCGTGCCGCAACGGCATGGATTGGCACAAACCAAACGGATTACCGAGGCGACCTTCGACGGATACGGACACAAGTGGCTATACGGCGACGATTTTCCGAAGCGTGTGCAACACACCGGGTTTACACTCATCTCATCACGACCGTGCGAAGGGTCGGACCCTATACATGTTTTTGAGAAGTGAGCCCGATTTACACTCCGCACGGATCGGGACGCTCCCGGGGTTGGGAGTGCCGGCGGGACCTGGGGCAGGGCCCGTTGAGATTTCGCGTTGGCTAGGTCGTGACCGGAACTCAGCAGCGTATAATCAGTGTGCATTATGACCCAACCTTTCAAACAAACCGGGCCGGATCCGCCGCTCGTATCCGTTGTCGTCCCGACGTGCAACCGGCGGGAGATCCTTCAACGCTGCGTGGATGCCCTCGTGAAGCAGACCTACTCCAACTACGAAGTCATCGTGGTTGACGACGGTTCCACCGACGATACGCCGCAGTTCCTCGCGCGGTTCGCCGCAGATCATCCCGATCTGAGAATCCGATGTCTGCGAAACGAAAGCAACATAGGCGCGAACCCGAGCCGAAACCGGGGCATCCGCGAAGCCAAGGGCAAGTTCGTGGCCTTTGCAGATAGCGACTGCATCGCCTACCCTGATTGGCTTGAAAACCTGCTACGTGGTTTTACGAGCGATCGTGTCGCCGCGGTCGTCGGCTTGGCCGAGAGCCCGGCTCCTACCAACATCTACGAGCTTACCATAAGAGGGACCCAACGCGTTCCCAGGGCGGGAAGGGCCAACCGTCTCGTCGGCTGCAACATGTGCGTACGCCGGGAGCTGCTTCTCAAATATATGCTGGACGAGGATCGAGCTGCGCAGGCTAGAAACCCGGACGGGACCATTGACGTTACGGTCTCCGGTCGTGGTGACGAAGAAGGTCTGTACCTGATGCTCCGGGCCGCAGGCTACGAACAGCTTGCTGTGCCTGACGCGGTCGTACTACACGAACACCATTTTACGGGGCGGTCGTTTTTCAAACAGGCCTTCCGTGGCGGGCGATCAGCGGCCCGGTTGGTGTACAAATACTACCTGCCGCCGCGGATGGACCTGCTACCGTTCATGTTGACCTATCTGACACTGCCGTTGATCGTTTTTTCTCGATGGCTGGCTGTGGTGCCCGCCTTTTTCTTCGCCGGCGCCCTCGCAGCCATCACGTACAATGATCTGTTCCGTAAACGTAAAACGATCGGGGAGACCCTTCGATCGTTTCCGGTGCTGCTGGCCTATTACCATGTTCGGCTTGTCGGCTACGTTCTCGAGACGGTGCGTCTTCGCCTGTGCAGGCACGGGATCACCCGTCAGCGCCTGCCGGTCAGGTAGAGGTGAGCCGCAGGCTTTAGCCTGCGCGGAGCTGGGTTGTCCTGTTCGGTTACAATTGCC
>JBARRC010000019.1:0-4772 GCA_049644045.1 Phycisphaerae bacterium | reverse complement strand
AGCGCCGGGTCGGGACATCTGGTCGACATGGACAGACGAAGGGTACGCGTATCAAGAGCCGGGCAGAGACCCGGCGTCGGCCTCGGCGTTTGTGGCGGGCGTCGCGGCGTTGGTTCGTTCATACGCCCCGCAGCTTAGTGCCTCTGAGGTGACACAGGTTCTAATCGACTCCGCCTATGATCTGGGCGATCCAGGCCCGGACGTATACTTCGGCGCCGGGCGGGTCGACGCGAAACGCGCGCTCGAACTGGCACCGGCGCCGGCAGTTCGGTTTGAACATGTCGAGCCGTTCCCGAGTATGATACCGCCTGGCAGGGCAAGTTCGTTCGTTGTTCGAATAGCCAGTGTGGCTGAGACTGTTCTACCCAACGCAGCCCTGATGTTTCATCGTAACGATTCGGCGGGCTTCGCGTCGAAGCCACTGATTCCACTCGAGAGCGAGTTGTTCCTGGTTGAGCTTCCCGCGGTTCAATGCGAGGCAACGCTGCAATACTACCTTGTTGTGGAGGGGGATGGTGGAAGTGCCGTTAATGATCCACTCGACGCGCCGGCCCCTCTGTATTCTGCGTATGCCATTCACACCGAACCGCTGTTCGACGACGATTTCGAGAGCGATCTCGGTTGGGAGGTGGAGGGCGGTGACAACAGGAGCGGGCGCTGGTCGCGTGTGATCCCGGTGGGGACTTCGGCGCAGCCTGGGTTCGATTACTCGCCCGACGCGAGGCGCTACTGTTATATCACCGGCCAGCACGTTTCAGATACCGACGATGGGTACAACGATGTGGACGGCGGCCCGGTCATCCTGACCTCACCAATCGTTGAGCTGCCCCCGTCCGATGCCGAAGTGAGTTACGCGCGTTGGTTTCACTCAACCATCGGCACACCTGATCAATTGACGGTGGAGCTATCGCGCGACGGTGGCGGCTTGTGGACAACCGTCGAGACCGTTGAATCGACTGATGGATGGGTCTTGCACAACTTCCGTCTGAGCGAGTTCCCTGGGGTAACTGGTGATCAGTTGCGCGTTCGCTTCTCCACAAGCGACATCCCCAACGATTCGCTCACTGAGGCTGCGATCGACGAATTCCACGTGCGGGCGATCCGCTGTTCGGTAACTCCGGGTGATGCCGACGATGACAGCTTCATCGATCTGGCTGATTTCGAGCGAATGATGGGGTGCTGGACCGGCCCGGTGATGCCCGTGCTGAACAGTTCTTGCTGGGCACTTGATTTCGACGGGAATCGCCGCGTGGATCTTTCGGATTACCAGAGTTTCCAGAACGCCTTTTCCCCCTCAGTCGTGCAGCAGTGACATCACCTCGCCACGGGTTCTGGCGTCGCTTTTACATCGACCGCGGACAGCGGACGTTACCATAACACTGCCGGCTTTCTTGATGCCGCGGCAGGTCATGCAGGTGTGCGTGGCTTTGAGCACGACGGCGACGCCTTTGGCCTTCAGCTTGTCCATCAACAAATCGGCGATCTGCGAGGTGAGCCTTTCCTGCACCTGAGGCCGGTGGGCGAAATCATCCACCACGCGGGCGAGCTTGGAAATGCCGACGACCTGACCGTCGGGTAGATACGCGATGTGAGCGAGGCCCTCGAACGGCATGAGATGATGCTCACACATCGAGTTAAACGGAACGTCACGCAACACGACCATCTCGTCGTAGCCCTCGGCGAAGGCTGCGCTGACGTGCTCGGCCGGGTCCCTCGTAAGTCCGCTGAACAACTCCTCATACGTCCGCGCGACGCGACCGGGTGTTTCCCGTAGGCCCTCCCGATCGGGGTCTTCGCCGACAGCCGCCAGGATTTCACGAACGGCGTTTTCAATACGTTTCAGGTCCATAGGGTCACACCCATCATTGGCTCACGCTTGTCGATAATGCGTAGATCGTAAATCACAATGACGGGGCGGTCCAGCCTGTCGCTGGGCCGAGAATCCTTTCTCGGCCCATTCGTGCGAGAAAGGATTCTCGCACGAGCAGGATTCTCGCACGAGCGTACTGGTCCGAGGGTGCATCCTATGCGGAAGAGCAAGACCGGGGGGTTCAGTCGGCAAGCTGGTGTGGTGTGTCAAGGCGGACAGACGCCGGCCGTGCACTCGCCGGTGCAGCAGTCCTCCCACTTGGTGACGCCGCACGCGTGGCCTGGTGGGTAGCAACTGTAGTTGAACGCGTATGCGTCCTTTGCGAAGAACGTCGAGAGGACAGGGGCGACGAACGCAAGCTTGACACCGCGACGGACAACCTCACGTCGGGTGTGATGCGTTGGTCCGGATAGTGCATCCGCGCTCGGCGGGTCATCTGGTCCGTGACCTGTAGCGTGCTCACTGGAGCGCATATCGTGATCCATCGCAGATGCCACAAGCGTCCGTAGTATGGTTCTATCGGACGAAGCCGGGCGTGAGTACAGTTGACTTTCGCCCCATAACCAGCCAGGGAACCGGTCGGGTTTGCGATGCGATAAGCGGATATCGTAACCTCAAAACAGAAACCACCATTCTGGCGTTTCAATGGAGGGAAGCATGAAAACCAAAGGGCTAACGTTGACAATGGTTCTTGCCGTTGCCGGCTCGACCATGATTGCCGGTGCCGGCCGGGCCAACGCCGATATCCACTTTGGCGGCGAGGCATCCTGCCTGTACACGTACGATTTCGAGGACTACGCCGACTTTGCCGGTCCCCTCGGCAGCGCCTTCGTCACGCTCGGCGACGCGGATCTGGGCATCACCTTCGGCGCGAGTCTCGTCGGGCAGAGCAACACGCCGGTGGACGGGTTTGACGTCATCAGCGGAACGCCCGTCGTCCCCTTGACGATCGACACGTCCGTGGACGCGAACCAGGCGATCAACGTCCTCACCTTCGGAAACACCGTCATCGACGGGCTGGGACCCGCTGGCTTCCCGGACCCGGAGGGCATTGCCGAGGGTAGCGTGACCGTACTATTCGAACGCGATCAAGAGGTTGTCGCCTTTGACCTTCTCGCGGGAAACGGGGGGTGGGTGAACGTTCAGTTTTTTGACCGATCCGGCGCACTGCTTGGGGATATCACGCTCGGGGACAACACGTCGAACACGTACGCATTCGGCAGCGACGAGGCCGATATCGCAGCCATTACGCTTTGCAACATGGATCTTGGCGGCTTGCTGTACGACAACTTCCGCTTCAGTCCCAACCCCGCCGATCGTCCGACATGGTGCGATATCCCGGGGCCGTATGTCATTGAACAGGACGCGGGCACAACCGCCATCGAACTCGACGGGCGGGTCTGGGACGATCCGAGCGGTAATCTGTATGACTATGAATGGATCACCGACTGCCCCGGTGCCTATTTCAACGATGATACCAGCGCAACGACAACGCTGTTCATCAACCCTGCAAGCCCGCTCCAGGCCGAATGCCAGCTCACGCTGATCGTCAAGAATGAAGGCGAAACCGACATCTGCTCTACGGAGGTAACGATCGAAGGTGAAACGGGATCAAGCGTGACCTGTCCGCCGGACATGACGGTCGAGAGCGACGGTTCCGGAAACCTGGCCGAGCTCGATGCTTGGCTGGACAGCGCCGAGTCCGACGACCCAACGCTCACCAATGACTTTGAGGCATTTGACTATGTGTGTGGCGCCGCCGGATCGGCCACGGTGACATGGTTCGTGACGTCTGAGGGCTCCGGCGCGTGGGAAGGTCCGACCGAATGCTCCGCGACGTTCACCATCGTCGACACAGTGCCACCCGAATTGACCGTCGATACCACGCCGATCGTGGTCGAGGACACCGACTGCTCGGGCGTAGAGTTCGTCGAACTGCCGCCCGCCGATGTCGATCACAGCGGTGACGACGGTGTGACAGTGACCGTTGACGCCCCCGATGCTTTTCCCGCCGGTGAGACAACCACAGTGACCTATACGGCCACCGACGATTGCGGGAACACCAGCACGGCCACCGTTGACGTGACCGTCCTGTACGGTGCGGGCATCAAGGTCCATGTGCTCGAGCACACGTTGGGGTCTGGACGACGTGCACGGCGGACCCGGCCTGAGCCGCTTGCCGATGTCCACGTCGCGGTCTATGATGCCTCCCGCGTCAGTTGCGTCCGTGAGCTGGTCCGGCGGGAACGCAGGTACCCCTGGCGCATTCTGGAATTCATCGTCGCCGAGTGCGAGCCAGCCAATACGGGTGTAACCGACGAAGGGGGTGTGGCCCTGGTCGATGTTCCACCAGGCCAATATGTCGTCATCGCCCAGATCGACTCGGACGGTGATGGTGTGACTGACGACTACCTGGGCCGCCACGTCGGCCGCGTCCGTTGTGGGCAATGGAAAACCCGGCGCTTGATCCGGCGTATGGATGCCCACGGAAACCGGATCATCGATGAGGACATCAGCGGGGGGATCCGCTGACCACAAGCCCAGCAGCCTGACAAATGCCACCAGCAAAACCGGGTGATTCGCAGAGGTATGATTGAGCGGTAGAACGAAGCGAGCGTGATTGACGTAGCCATACGGTGTCCGGTATGCTACCCCACTAGGTTCCGCGTTCTCGGGTCGGCAGGTATTGCTGCCCCCATCGTCTAGTGGCCCAGGACACCGGCTTTTCATGCCGGCAACAGGGGTTCGATTCCCCTTGGGGGTGGTTTTTCCGGTGTTTCACGTCGTGCGCTGGTGTGCGCTGTCATGCCTTCGGAATCACCGTAAGTACCTGTGTTCACCATAGGTTGCGGATCACGGGTGCCGCGTGCGTGGCGTGCATCGTCGCGCACCGTTCTGCGTG
>JBARRC010000018.1:0-9471 GCA_049644045.1 Phycisphaerae bacterium | reverse complement strand
CGCGTGCGCAAATCGAAAGCCTTCAAGCGTCAGCGGGACGCACAGTCGTTCGCGGCGAGGAAGACCCGTGAATTACGCGGCGAGGTTTGCCAAGCAGCTGATGAAACGGACGAGCTGATATTGGGATTGGGCGACACGTCGGTGTCGGCGTTTGTGGACACGTACCTCGAACGACGTAAGACAGATGGTCTTCGAGCGGCGACGTTGGGGTTGTTTCGGGGCAGCCTGTCACGGTTGGTCAGTTGTTTCGGGCCTTCGCGGGCCATCGCTACGATTACTACCGACGACCTGTCGAGGTTCCTCGCCGAGCAACGGATGCTTGTCGATGGTCGTACCGACCAGCCTCTCGCAAAGTCGTCACGCAACGGAATCATCCGCGACCTACGAACGATGTTCTCGTTCGCGGAAGCTTGGGGCTATTTGGCAAAGTCGCCGATGACAGGCATCCGGATGCTGAAGGTTCACCAAGACGACAAACGCGGATGGTACTACTTCAGCCCGAGCGACCTGCGAGCCCTTCTGCGGGCCGCTCCGACACTTCGTGAGAAGGCGGTTTACGCGATGGCGTACGGCACTGGCCTGCGATTCGGAGAGCTGTTCGCCCTGCGACCCGAAGACATCGATCTTGCGGAGGAATACGTGCACATCCGTCCCCGTGACGGCGATGTCTGCACGCCGCCATTCCGGATCAAAGACCATGAGCGTCGATCCGTTCCGCTCCCCAGGTACGCTGCCCGCCTCACAGCAGGCTGGATGCGACGTCGCCCCGTGGGCAGCCCCTTCCTGTTCATCACGCCAGAGCGATTCACCTTCATTCAGGCTCGGTGGCAAAAGCTGCGCGCTCGCGGCGAGCAATGGCAAAACCGGTTTCTCGCGAACAACGTCGTGAGGGACTTGAAGCGACACGCGAAGTGGGCGGACATCGTCCCGGAAGCCCCGATCACGATGCACTCGCTTCGCAAGAGCTACGGCCGGAATGGAGCCCGCTGCCTGTCGCCGGAGGTCCTCCAGGAGTACATGGGGCACAGCAACGTCGCGACGACGCTGACCTATTACAGCAAGCGGGGTGCCGACGACGATGCCCACGCGCGGCGGGTCCTTGACGCCCTGTTCAAGGGCGGACCGATGCAGAATTCAAAGCTAAGTGACGTGTAAGTGACGTGGAGCGGGGTTTCGGAGCGAATCCGGTCCCCGCGACGGCCTCGCCGATGGACGTAACCTCAGCAATCACAATGGGTTAGGGCACTGGGCGATACAGGACTTGAACCTGTGACCTCCTGCGTGTCGAGCAGGCGCTCTAGCCAACTGAGCTAATCGCCCCAACGGTCGTAAACCATTAGAAATCAAGCACTCCCGCCTGTCAATGTCCATCTCGGCTACCTCCATCGCCCCCCAGGGCAATCGCATCTAAATCTTGGTCGCGGTTTCTGGCCCAGAATCACCGGTGAACAAGAATCGTATAAAGGACTTCCATTCGTCCAACCTGCGATATTGAGCCGTGAGGCGGGTTCGGGCAAATTAGATGCGATTGCCCTGACGCTCAGGGTACGCTTGGTTAAGGGCTAGCAGAGCCAGCCGTCGAAGGCGGGGTCAGAATTGACGCCCGATTGACACCGGGCGGTGTTGGGAGGTAACGGAGGGTAAACATTCAGTGAACCCGTGCCAGTTGGGGTTCTGCGGTGGCGTGGAGTTGCTGTCGGAAGCGTCTGTGGAGTGGGTAGAGGTAGACGTGTTTTATGGTTGACAAGCCACGGTGCCGGCGATCGAGCTTGCCTCGTCCCTGGGTTTGGCCGACATGGATCCAGTTGGCCGCACGGTAACAGGTGCCCCGGAAACGACTACGCTCGACAAACGTCTCCAGCAGGACGGGATCATAGCCATATCGTTCTTTCCAATCGTTGCCCAAACGTTTGGCGGCGGCGGCCAGGATGCAGGAAGCCAGATTCCGAACCTCCACCCACGGGAGGATTAGGAACCGGGCATTGTTGACGATCCGGTGCAAGTTGGCCCGACGCTGGTCCGCAGTCCAGCCGATGAACTGGTCACGTGAGGCCACCTTCCACGCGGCGGCACCGAAGCCGAGGGCTGCCAGCAAGTGCCCGCGGCCAAAGACCAGATAGCGGATCTGGGCGCCGGGCAATGGCTTGTACCCCAGGTAGTGATAGCGTTCGATCAGTTCGTTCCACAGCGACGAATCGCCCGGAGTATCCACAGGACGAAACTCGAGCGGCGTTACGGCCCGGGCTGGTAGTGACAGAGGCTCTCTCGGATCGGATGCGGCGGTGAGCCGAGGTCGTCTGCGACCGTTGCCATTTCCCTTCTCGGGCCGCGGCAAGGTCATGAGGCCATCGCGCTGCATGCGCAGCATTGCGACACGGCACGACATCTCCTTGGACCGTCCATCCGGGCGTAACCAGTGCAGTTCGCTGCAAACCCGACGCGATAGCTGTGCACGGTTGAGCTTGGGCTCCGACACCAGGAGTCGACGAATCCAGTCCATCTCTTGGATGGTGAACAGACGGCCACAGTATCGAATGGGTTTGCCGGTTGTTTGGGTATTTACGCTTTGGGCACTCACGTGAATGGCTCCGGGCAACGCCAAGCATCTTTCTGCTTCTCGGACAGATTCCAAGGCATAAACTCATCGAGATTCTCGGGTGCCCCATGCGTGCCGCGAACCGGACCTGTCGCCGAGCCTCGCCCATTCCCGGATTGCGCTAACGGTGGGACTCCCTTCCCCACCGGAATCGTAACGAAGTTTCGGGTGTGCGGCAACGCTGGCGCTCTCCACACCCTGTGCCCAGTCAATACGGCCTCCGGCCCCCGTTCTGGATGATGCGGCCGCCCCGCCGTATGACCGAAGTGCTGGGTGAGCCGCAGCCACGACGGCTAGGCGGCTGTACGCAAACGCCGCCAAGCCGCCGTCAGGCGCGCCGGTTCATTCCTTGTCGGGCAGACAACCCACCACTTGTTTCGCCGTGCGCTCAATCCTGCCGCCGCGAGTTTGCGATGAACGTTGCGGTCACCGGCGTCCAGCAACTGTCGAATGCGTCTGGCTGGTCCGAATTCGGCCTGTCGGCAGTAGTGCATCCAGCCCGTTACCTTATGTCGCTTGCATGCGAGTCCTTCGAGGGAGTCCGGGCCAACAGTCTTCGCACCGCGGAGGTACGCTTCGGCCAAGCCGACGCCTTTCTTGACCTGGTCGTCGCCGATTCGGACACCACGCTTGTTGTTGACGACAAGGTTGTGGACCCGTTGCTCGTGATGCCTTGGGCCAAAACTTCCTTTCTCGTGAAGCTTCCTCGCGTTGACCTTGAGTCCGTGCGCCTCGATCTCCTTCCGCATCGCGTTGCCAGGCCACTCGGCCATGCTGCCCCGGTTCACGGAAATCACCATGTCGTCGTAAGTCCGCGAGTAGCGTGCTCCCACCGATCCGCATGCGGCTGACAGTGCGCGGTCGGCATCAAAGAAGAACAGGTTGAGCGCGTCCGAACTCACGGGGGAACCTTGGGCCAGACGCCCACGGACTGTACACAGCAGCGAGAGCAGGAGGGAAACATCGGCCCGGAACCCCAGACGACACAGGCGGTGCTTCAACGCTTCCCGCAAGACCGAAGGATAGGCGTCCTTGACGTCTCTAGCGACAACATATCCTCGGCCCAGGTGCTGCCGCGCCGCCGTGAAGCAGGAGCGCGACCGAGCACCGCCATGTGCCGAACGATGAGCGCCAACGCGACGTTGAAGAAACCGATGTAGTTTGCGCAAGACGCGTTTCGTTTGCGGCTTGGGTTTGTCGATCTCCCTGATCTTGCCGCGCACGAGCTTACGCTGTGTCGGCCAAAACGCGCGATCCATGTTGCGGGCAAGGCTCCACACTTGAGGAATGCTCAGCCCCATTGCCTTGGCGATGTCGTCAACCGTGAGTTTTCTTGCGTGCACGGGGTTTGGCCTCCGATGCCAGCTTGGACCGAAGATCGTCCTCAACTCTGAGCAATTTCTGAATCGCCGTCACAAGTGATTGGGTTGTCCGGTCATTACTCTGCAAATGCCCGCCCGTTGGCTGCGATAACATGATCAGCACTTCCGCAGGGATTCCGAGTCCATCTGCGATCTTCCGCAACACCGCCAGCGATGGCTGACGCTCTCCGTGCTCCACAAGGCTAAGGAAGGGCACGCTGACACCGCTGCGTTCGGCGAGCGCAGCGAGCCTTATTCCCTTCGCGTCGCGTACTATTCGAATGGCCTTGCCCAGCTCAAGCATTTGGCAATCCGTTAATCTCGATCTATGAGAACACGCGTCGCCCAACGCGCGCTGATATCAGGATGCGAGGAGCGAATCGACCTCCGCCCGGAGCTGGTCGAACAACGGTTCGAGTCTCTCCGCGAGGTCCATTGCCTCCGCCACGGCCAAAGTTTGCCCATACCGAGCGACTTGTTCGATCAGTATGGCCAAAGCGACCGCGTCATCCATTGACCCCGAAGTTGCCGAAACCCTTCGTTGGTCCTTCCCGGACCGCAGGAGCTTACGGATTCGAATGGCGCTGCTTTCGCAGGCGCGAAAGAACTCGCTCGGCTTCGGCACACTTCCCGACCGTACGCACTTATGATGGTGCATACAAACACTGCCTCCTTTAGGCATTGCGGGAACACCATCGGTTCCCGTCGGGGTCCGATCAGCCGGGGACCTTCCCCGGTCTCATGATCGGAGGCCCTCGGATGGGAGGGCTTCCGCGGCTGACGCCGCTCCCGGGCGAGCCGGGCAACCCGACCTCCGACATGTGCCGGCGGTCAGATGGATCAGGAGGCTTCGTACGGCCAGGTATTCACTTTTCAAAGCGGCCGAGTAAACAGCAGCTCGACCCCTCATACCGTTCAATTATACGGCCCGGCGGCCTAGAAGTCAACAGCGGTTAAAAAGTTTACTTGATCGGCAGGATTTGTCAGATGTTCGGGCCAGGTTCCGGGAAACGGCATCGGTCAGCGGACGGCCTCTCGTCCAGAGCCAGGGCGGCTCGCATTAGCACGCGGGTACCGGGCAAACGGGCAGTCATGCGTGCTCCCAAACAAGAGGAGCGTCAAACCAAGGCCACTCCCGAACCGCCGCCAAGGGGTCACGATGTAGCAAAGTACAGTCCCGCGACTGCGGGTGGCCGACGCTCTCTTTCGGGAGCGCGGCGCCAGTGGCGCCTCACAACAACCCGACCGGGATCGCTGTGACCTTGTCCGTGAGCGGTACCGGACACGGCTTTGGAAGATAGAGTTGCAGGCGTTCGCGGATGGGACAGGCATGGAGACCACGGTCTGCCATCTTCCGCCTGGCACCAGCAAATGGAACAAGATCGAGCATCGCCTTTTCTCTCACATAAGCATGAACTGGCGTGGCAAGCCACTGGTGAGTCACGAGGTCGTTGTCAATCTGATCGCTTCGACGAAGACCAGGAAAGGGCTGAAAGTGAAGGCTCGGCTAGACAAGAGGCTGTATCCAACGAAAATCAAGGTATCAAAGGAGGAACTTGACCAAGTCAATCTTCAGCCACATGACTTCCATGGTGAATGGAACTACACAATCGGAACAACGTAGTCACGAACTGCGAAAGGCTAGTGCAGACTTGTACAGGTTATTTCATAACAGCTCCTTAAGCGCCGTACAGGCACGTTGGACCGGCTGAGATAGGCTCCAAGGGAACAGTGCAGACGTGAGCGACCGACCGATCAACGTCAGGGCTGCAACGGTGGCCGACCTCGATACGCTGGTCGCCTTCAATCAGGCGATGGCTTTCGAGACTGAACAAAAAAGGCTTGACGCGGCCACCGTCGCAGCCGGTGTCCGCCGCGCGCTGGAAGATCCAAACCGCGCGCTTTACTTTGTGGCCGAGGTCGACGACAAAGTGGTTGGTCAGACCATGGTAACGCTTGAGTGGAGCGACTGGCGCAACGGCTCTTTCTGGTGGATTCAAAGCGTCTACGTCGATCCGAACTTTCGCCGTTGCGGCGTTTTCCGCGCGTTGTATGAGCATATTCGCACGTTGGCCAAAGAGCGCCGTGACGCCTGTGGCCTGCGACTCTACGTTCACCGCGACAACGAACGGGCCATCGATACCTATCGCAACCTCGGCCTGACGTTCACCGATTACCTGCTTTGCGAGGAAGACTGGCCCACCCCACCCGAAAATGCCACGCGCTGACGATCGAGAACCCGGCTGTAATGCAAGGCCGATCAACCCGAAGCAAAGGGCGACCGATGATTTAAGCGTATTCACAATGCGCCGACGGTTTCGTCGACTTGATCCGGCAGGCGCTCGAGGAATGCCACAAAGTCGTCACGGTCGGCAAGGCCGAGCTCGTGCACGACGGGCGATGCCAGCAGGTCGTAGGGGGCAAACGGGGTGTAACCAAGCAAGGCGTTGATCATATTGGTCAATTGCAGTTGCAGGCGCTGCATTCGCAGTGGATCGTCGGGTGGAGGGTAGGTGTGGTGGTCGGCCATGATGACTTTGAGCTCGGTTGGCAGCCCCCACGCCTCGGCGACCAGCTCACCAAACTCCTGGTGGCACTCGTAGCAGAGATACTCAAACGAATCGCCGTCGATCTCATAGCGCGGGCGCACGTGCTCGCCGTGTACGATGCGCAGTACGACCACATCGCCGATGTCATGAAGCAGGCCGATGAGAAACGCGTTCTCTCGATCAATCTTTGTGAAGTCCGACAGACCACGCATAATGCAAGCGCTGGCAAGCGATCGACACCAGATCATTCGGGCAAGCTCACGGCCGTAGCCCTTGCAGACGAACATGGCCGCTCGCAGCGACTCGTGCATCAACAGCATGCGGATCGCCCGGGTACCGAGGCGGCTGACGGCCGGTTGCAACGCCGCGATCTTGTTGAGGCCCCGGTACAGTGGGGAATTGGCCATTCGGAGCACCGCGGCCGCGATGACCTGATCCTTAGCCAGCTCGTTCGCGACGGTCGCGAGCGCACAATCGGGATCGCCCAAACGCGGCAGGACGCGCTCCGCGACCTGAAGAAGCGGTGGGAGCGTCAGATCATGACCGTCGAAATGCGATATGAGCAGGTTTTCCAGAGCACGCGCATCGGCTGTTAGCTCGGGACGCTCCACCTCCAGTGGTTCCGTCAGGGTCTCCCCTTCCGGCGCCCACCACTTTTCCACAACGTCCTCCTGCGCCGCCGGCACCGCCGCTTCCGGCGGTTCCAAGACCGCCACCGCACCGTCGTCCGCGGATTTGGGACCGCCCGACTCGCCGCAGGAGCACGCGCGGAGCGCCGTGCTGCCTTGCGTCCTCTTGCCTGTAATCCAGGACCACAGTCCCATACGCGCGCTCCTCGATCGAGAAGGCCCGCCCGACGAAGATACACGCCAACCGCTCTGGCATCGAGCGTTCCCTCTGGTTTCCAAGCTGTCTATCGACCTTTATAAGATAAGGCCGCAGTTGCGGAACCGGGGTGATCACATTGGGGGGCACAAAAAAGGTGTCAGGAAGATTTTTTCTTCATTGCTTTTGCAGATCTAAATGGCGCGGTTGTCCGCTGAGGCGCCGCAACGCGTCTTGTAGCCTCGAAAAAATCTTCCTGACACCTTTTTTGGCTCTTACCACTTGAACCGGCGGACTTTCTCGTCGGTGACAAGCAGGTCGACGTGCCGGTCGAGCGGGCCGACCGGAATGGATGGTATCATCTGCTCCTCGAAGGCCAGGGCGCAGGCAACGCCCTGAAACTCCGGGTGGGCGAGGAATCGATCGTAGAAACCACGGCCTCTTCCGAGGCGGTTGCCACGCTCATCGAAGCCCAGGCCCGGCACAATCACCAGATCGATCATGGAAGTCGGAAACGGGATGCCGGAGACCGGCTCACGGATGCCCATCTGTGAAACGCCCAGGTCATCGGTCAGGGACCGGATTTCCACGGACATCATGCGCCGCTGGCTCCAGCTTACTTTCGGTGCGAGCACCCGTTTTCGATCTTGCCAGGCGCGAAGTACGATCGGGGATGTATCCACTTCGGTGGGCAAAGATAAATACACCATGATCACTTCGGCCTTGACGTATTCCGGCCGCTCGAACAGCCGGTGACAGGCGCGAAGCGATCTCGTCTCAAGCTGGTCGGATGGGATTTCGGCGAGAATCTTACGAAGCCGCTGGCGTAACTCTTTCTTCGCAGACAACTCGGTCGCTCGCAAGCGGTTGGATCGAAGCCTATGTCTCGTTCGTGTCATCCACTCTACGCCGCACCTTCTCAAGGTACTTGCGTAGTATTGCTTCGGTGCCACGGTCCGTCGGAGTGTAGTAAACTTTGTCCACTCCGAGATAATCTTGAGGCACTATACCATCATCAGCGTCATGAGGATAGCGGTATCCTTCCCCGGAACCAAGGGTTTTAGCGCCTGGGTAACCCGTCGACCGCAGGTGCTTTGGTACGGGGATCGTCCGCCCCGTACGAACATCCTCACTGGCACTCCAGATGGCTCGGGCCGCGGCGTTCGATTTTGGGGCGCATGCCAGGTAGATCGCCGCTTGCGCCAGAGGCAGTTGACACTCCGGTACACCGATCATCTGCGTCGCGTCAGCAGCAGCCTGGGCGATGACGAGACCCTGCGGATCGGCGTTTCCAATATCCTCAGCCGCACTAATCACGATACGCCGCGCGATGAAACGCGGGTCCTCCCCGGCTTCAAGCATGCGGGCAAGCCAGTAGACCGCCGCGTCCGGATCGCTGCCGCGGATCGACTTGATCATTGCGCTGATCGCGTCGTAATGTGCGTCCCCGGCCGCATCGTACTGGATCGCCTTCTTTTGTATCGAATCAACGGCTGTCGCCACATCGATGATAACCCCCTTGCCGCTGTCCGAACGATTTGTTTGCGACAATACCGCGATTTCGAGGGCGGTCAGAGCCCGCCGGGCGTCTCCATCCGAGGTGGCCGCCAAGTGATCGGCCGCCTCGTCGGTCAGGGTGACCCCGAGTTTCCCAAGACCGCGCTCGGCGTCGTTGGCGGCATGATGCAACAGGATCTTTATATCCTCGTTGGACAGCGGCTCAAACTGGAAAATCTGACTCCGCGAGATCAAAGGGGCATTGACCGTAAAGAAAGGGTTTTCCGTCGTCGCCCCGATCAGGATCACCACGCCGCTCTCCACATCGCTCAGCAGGACATCTTGCTGTGCCCGGTTGAATCGGTGCAGCTCATCGACGAAAAGAACGGTGCGCTGTCCGCTGGTCTCGAGACGGTCGCGGGCCGCCGCGAGAATCTCACGGATCTCCTTGACACCGACAGCCGAGGCGTTGACCTGCTCGAAGTGGGCTTGGGTTGTGGCGGCGATGACCATCGCCAGTGTTGTCTTCCCCGTGCCGGGTGGGCCGTAGAAAAGCGCGCTGGTGATCCGGTCGGCTTCGAGTGCCCGTCTGAGCAGCTTGCCTTTCCCGATGAAGCTCTGCTGCCCGATGAACTCGTCGAGC
>JBARRC010000017.1:0-3992 GCA_049644045.1 Phycisphaerae bacterium | reverse complement strand
CTCCTGCGTACCGCAACCATCAAACAACTGATTGACTCAGAGTTAAGCCCGCTGCCGAAAGCCTGCACATGATTCGCGGATCGGGAAACGGCGGAACTGCGCAAACAACACCCGGCTCCGCTTCCTCGCGAACGAGGCGCGTTGCCGGGTGTTCTTCCCCCTCCTAGGATTTCACCGGCGGCCCGTCAATACACTACAAGCGAAGCCGTTGCGCAGGTGCCGTTCTTCGTGCCGCTTGAATCATGTCGCATCACAATAACAAGCGTCACATTATCCCTCCTCGCTTCATCTACGGTAGGCCAAGGTAACTAGTAAACCAAGACCTTCTTTGTCTCCTTACTGTGAATCGGCAATACACAGCTATAGCGCTTAGGGAATCTGGCGGTGTTTACGCCCCCTACCCCCGGCTTGTTCGCAGTCCCCGATTCCAGTACTGAAATCGGCATTTTGCCTCACAACGTGATCACCTTCCGGGCCGCGTGCAACACTGCAAGAATCTCATCCATGTTGCTGATTTGATCAAACAGCATCCGGTCCTCGAGGCCGTAGTGCTTGACACAGGTGCCGCATGAGATGATGTCCACTCCCTTCTCGTAAAGCAGCCCGAGTTCGACCGCGACGCACGAGCCCTTGGCGGTCAGCCGGACCCCGGCGTTGTACAGCACGATCGCGTCGAGATCGTGCGCGACCCCCAGCTTTCGCAGGCACGTAGCCAGGGTTTTTTGACCCAGCTCCCGATCGCCGTGGCCCATCTGGTCGTTGTTGATTACGATGACGGTTTCCATAAGCACTCCTTGTTATATTCCGGTTGAGGGTTAGTAGGGATTCGGATTGGGGCCGCGCTTCCAGAGTTCGAACAGCTCGGTGCATTCCTCTCGCAGGACGTGGGGATAGACTCGCACGCGGCTCGCACCTTGTTCGTAGAGCGTTTCGGTCGGTATCGACAGTTCGTTGAAATCAGCGCGTTTGGCGTCGGCTATACCGGCGCCGTAGACAACGGCATCGAGCCTGGCCCAATGAATGGCCGCCGCGCACATCGGACACGGTTCACACGTGGTGGCGATGACATGCCCGGCAAGGTTGATCGTACGAAGCTTGGTGCATGCGCCGCGAATGGCCATGATCTCCGCATGGGCCGTCGGGTCGCAATTTGCGCGCACCCTGTTGCAGGCCGTAAAGACGACCTCACCATCCTTCGTGGCAATCACCGCCCCGAACGGGCTTTGTCCGGCCTCTATGCCCTCCTTGGCCGCCTCGAGGGCCTGCCTCATCAGTTCCACGTGATTCGACATGTCCACGCTCATCGGTTCAGGTCTCTTGCCAGCTCCGGCGCCTCTTTGAGTTCCTTGATCCGATCACGCAAACGGGCGGCTTGCTCGAAGTCCAACGCTTCCGCGGCTTCGAGCATTTCCTTTTCGAGCGTGGCAATCAGCTCGGTCTTGTCAAGCTGCTCTTCGGAGGCATGAATCGCCTCGGCTGCCACTTTGTGGGCTTTGACCATCTTCTCCAGGCTCGTGCGGATCTCCTTGTGGATCGTCTTCGGCGTGATGCCGTGCCGTTCGTTGTGTTCGAGCTGGAGCTTGCGCCGCCGGTTCGTCTCATCGATCGCGCGCTGCATGCTCGGTGTCACGCGATCGGCATATAGCTTGACCTCGGCGTCGACGTTGCGGGCGGTGCGGCCGATCATCTGAATGAGCGACGTTTCGCTGCGGAGGAACCCCTCCTTGTCGGCGTCGAGGATGCACACCAGTGACACCTCCGGCAGATCCAACCCCTCGCGCAGCAGGTTGACACCCACGAGCACGTCGAACTTGCCCTCGCGCAACTCCTTGAGAATCGTAACACGCTGGAGCGTATCGATGTCGGCGTGCATGTATCGCCCGCGCAGGCCCTCCTGCTGGATGTACTGCGCAAGGTCCTCCGCGAGCCGCTTCGTGAGCGTCGTTACCAGCACGCGCTGACCGGCCGCCGCCCGCTCGGCGATACGGTGCAGCAGATCGGGCACCTGACCGCGCGCGGGCAGCACCTCGATGGGCGGATCGAGAAGCCCCGTCGGCCGGATGATCTGCTCGACCACCTCCCCGCCACAGACCTCAAGCTCATACGGACCGGGCGTGGCGGAAACAAACAGCACCCGGTCCCACATCCCCTCAAACTCGTCGAAGCGCATCGGGCGATTGTCCAGGCAGCTCGGCAGGCGGAAACCGTGCTCGACGAGCGTTTCCTTGCGCGATCGATCCCCACTGTACATCGCGCGAATCTGCGGGATCGTGGCGTGCGACTCATCGATCACCAGGAAGAAATCCTTCGGGAAATAGTCGACCAGGGTGTATGGCTTGGCACCTTCCGCCGTGCCGTTAAGGTGTCTCGAATAGTTCTCAATGCCGGAGCAGTAACCCACCTCACGGAGCATCTCGACGTCGTATTTCGTGCGGGCGAGCAGCCGCTGCGCCTCGAGTAGCTTGCCGTGGCGGCGAAACTGCTTCACTCGCAGGTCGAGCTCTTCGAGGATGCTCACCGTCGCCTGCGCGATCCGTTCCTCGGGGATCACATAGTGAACGGCTGGATAGATGAACAATCTTTCAAGCTTCCCGAGCGATTGCGACGTAAGCGGATGGATCGCCTCGAGGTTTTCAATCTCATCTCCGAACAGCTCAATGCGATAGGCCGTCTCTTCGTATGCCGGGTACAGCTCGACGACGTCGCCGCGGACCCGGAACGTGCCGCGTTTGAAGTCCAAATCGTTGCGGGTGTATTGCAGGTCCACAAAGCGCCGAAGCAGCTCGTCGCGGTCGATCGACTGGGCCGGTTCGAGCACGACCACACTGGCTTTGTAATCTTCCGGCGACCCCAGGCCGAAAATGCACGAGACGCTCGCGACGATCACCACGTCGCGGCGCGAGACGAGCGCGCTGGTCGTGCTGAGGCGGAGCCGGTCGAGGTCGTCGTTGCGCGAGGCGTCCTTCTCGATGTAGATGTCGCGCTGAGGGATGTAGGCTTCGGGCTGATAGTAATCGTAGTAGCTGACGAAATACTCGACGGCGTCGCGCGGAAACAGCTCGCGGAACTCCTCGTAGAGCTGGGCGGCCAGCGTCTTGTTGTGGGAGATGACCAGCGTCGGCTTGTTGAGCTTCGCGAGGACGTTGGCCATCGTGAAGGTCTTGCCCGAACCCGTTACCCCGAGCAGACATTGGCGTTTAGTGCCGCCCTTAAACGCGATCGTGAGCTTATCGATGGCTGCGGGCTGGTCGCCGCACGGCTGATAAGGACTGACAAGCTCGAAATGGTCCAAGGCTGCGCTCCGAGACGGACACACCATTATACCAGATTACGAATTACGGATTACGAATTACAGACATAAAACCAGACAAGCTATCAGCGGTTAGCCTTCAGGCTTCGGCTCTGGGCCGATTGTTGATGACGGGTGCATGACAGAATCCGCGGATGGGGTCGCAGGCTGAAGGCCTGCTCTATAATAGCCGGGGGCAAGCGCAGCGCCGCCCCCGGACGGCGTCGCCACCGAGCCACCCGACCCTGAAAGGGTCGTCTATTGTGTGCGACGGGATGGCTATGCGACCCCTTCAGGGTCGAATGGGATTGGTGTTGGAGCAACCGTGGGCGGCGTCCCGCCATAGCGGGACTTGCCCACGGCTACTGTAGGTCAGCCTTTCAGGCTGCAACAGCGTACGGCGCTGAAGCCGCCGAAAGTGTCACGGCCCCGTTGATAGCTGATAGCTCTCTTGACGCCGGAAGGGCTTATCTATAGACTATCGTTTGACAGGCCCCCATCGTCTAGCGGCCCAGGATATCAGGTTCTCATCCTGAAGACAGGGGTTCGAGTCCCCTTGGGGGTGGTTTTTCCGGGGTTTCACGTCGTGCGCTGGTGTGCGCTGTCATGCCTTCGGAATCACCGTAAGTACCTGTGTTCACCATAGGTTGCGGATCACGGGTGCCGCGTGCGTGGCGTGCATCGTCGCGCACCGTTCTGCGTG
>JBARRC010000016.1:0-5725 GCA_049644045.1 Phycisphaerae bacterium | reverse complement strand
TCGCCGGGATCGCGGGTATCCTACTGGTGATTGTGGGTCTGCTGGCGACGTTCGTGCCGGATGAGCCGGGCCGCTCGTTTCCGCTTTATGTTCCGTCGCTGCCGTCGACGGTGCACAGTCTGAAAGTTGCGATGCTCACGCTCGTTTCCTCGATGGTGGCATCGCTGATCGGCATGGTGATACTCGGCCGCTTCTTGCCGCGCATGCCGGTCTTCAGGCGGATTGTCCCTGCGAACCCGACGCCGTCCGAGGTGGCGGTCGGCGATCCCTATAGCGGGCTGGCACGTGTCGGTGATGTCGGCGAGACGGCGGGGCCGCTACACCCCTCCGGAAAGGCTCGCTTCGGCTCGCAACTGGTCGACGTAGTCACCCAAGGCGAGTATCTTGATACCGGTATGCAGGTCGAGGTCATCGAGCGACGGGGCAATCGCGTTGTCGTTCGCGCGATCGGGTAGACGACCTGCTTTTCGCCAACGCGAAGGCTGTCCGATGTCAGAAGTCGCGGTACTGGCTTTGTTGTACGCCGTCGGCGTGTTGCTCCTTGTGGCGGAGATCTTCATCCCGTCGCACGGGGTCCTCTCGATCGCCGGGCTGGGCTTCCTGGTCGCAGCCGTTGTCAAAACCTTCAGTTATGGCGGGCGCGAGGCGGGGACCATTGCGATCTTCGCCTGTCTGGTTTTCTTGCCCGTTTTTGCCTTCGTCGCCATCAAGTACTGGCATCGGACGCCGATCGGGAAGCGGATTTCTCCGCCAAACCCGGTATTGACATCGGCCGACACCAGTGTACCAGTCGAGGAATTGAACCGGCTTATCGGGCAGACCGGTCGTAGTGAGACCCCGCTGAGGCCCGTGGGCATTTGCAAGTTTAACGGAAAGCGTGTCTCTTGCCTGGCGGAGTTTGGGATGATCGAGGCCGGTGCTACCGTCGAGGCGGTTCGGGTCTCGGGCAGCAATCTGGCCGTTCAGGAGAAGAAGACCTAGCGCTCTGTGACACGTCAATGGATAAAACGTTGTGGGTGGCATGGCCGAGCGCAGCGCCGCCATGAGTCGGACATGCTTGGTGGCAGCGTTCAACATGCCGGCGCCCGTCTTCGACGGGCTTGGGCATGCCACCCCTCAGTTGAGGTGTAACAGAGCACTAGCCGCAGGCTTTAGCCTGCCGTCGCTGGACCGGGAATCCTTTCTCGGTCCTCTGGCAAGTAATGTCCGCTGGACCGAGAATTCCTTCTCGGTCCTCTGGCAAGTAATGTCCGCTGGACCGAGAATCCCTTCTCGGTCCTCTGGCAAGTGCCGAGAAGGGATTCTCGGCACAGCGTGATTCTCGGCAGAGCGTAGCGCATTCAATTGGAAAGGCAGTGAGTTATGAATCTGAGCACACCCTTGGCTTTGGCGCAGTCGGGTTGGACCATCGGGTGGATCGTGGCGGCCGTCGCAGGCGTCGTCGTCTTCGTCCTACTCCTTATCGTCGCCCAATTTTTCCGCTTGTGGCTGCAGGCGTACATGAGCAACGCCGATGTCAGCCTGTTCGACCTGATCGGCATGCGCCTGCGCAAAGTCGATACGTTCATGGTCGTGCTCGCCAAGATTCAGCTCGTCAAAGCCGGTATCCACGACATCACCATCAACGATTTGGAAAGCCACTATCTGGCCGGCGGGCGAGTCGTGAATGTATCTCGGGCGATGATCGCCGCCAACAGGGCAGCCATTGACCTGGACTGGAAGAAGTCGTGCGCGATCGACCTCGCGGGCCGGGACATCGTCGATGCGGTTAACACGAGTGTGTATCCGAAGGTCATCGACGTACCGAACCCGGATCTGGGCAAGCAGACGATCGACGCCATTTCCCTCGATGGCATCCAGCTCAAGGCCAAGGCCCGGGTCACCGTGCGGACCAAAATTCGACAACTGATCGGTGGCGCCACCGAGGAAACCGTGATTGCCCGCGTCGGTGAGGGCATCGTCAGCGCCATCGGTTCGGCTCAGGCGTACAAGGCGGTACTCGAAAACCCCGATCGAATCAGCAAGGCCGTGCTCGCCAAGGGGCTCGATTCCGGAACCGCATTCGAGATCCTCTCGATCGACATCGCTGATATTGACGTTGGGGCCAACATCGGCGCCAAGCTCCAGGCTGACCAGGCCGAGGCCGACAAGCGGCGTTTCCAGGCCGAGGCCGAAAAACGACGCGCTATGGCCATCGCCCTAGCCGCTGAGAACCGGGCCAAGGTCGAGGAAAACAGGGCAAAGGTCGTTCTCGCCGAGGCGGAGGTGCCCAAAGCGATGGCCGAGGCCTTCCGCAGCGGGAACCTCGGCATCATGGACTATTACCGCATGAAGAACATCCAGGCCGATACCTCCATGCGTGACACGATCGGCAAGGGTGAAGGCCCAACCGAGCAAAAGAGCTGACGCCACGATGTATACGGACATCCAACTGTTGGCACAGCAGGGGCCGGAATTCGGTGACTGGATACAGATTATCGTCGTCGTGCTGGTTGTTGGCGGCTCCATCCTCGGCCCGATCTCGAAGAAGCTGATCGAGAAGTTCGGTGCGGAGAAACCGGGCGAGTCAGACGCGGCTCGACCTGCGAGAACGTCGCGCCCGCAACCCTCCACGCCACGACGCCAAATGCAACCTCAACATTCCGTGGCCAGACCAATGCCGCCGGGCGCGCGACCCCAAGCGATGCCACCCAGCTCGCAACCGCTGCCGCTGCCGGAAGAGATATTCCAGCCCGTGGCGCCTCCTCGCGGTATGGTTCCCCAGGGCGGGTCCGCCGAGCAACCGGAGCGTCCGCCCCCGCGACCTCCGACAGCCGCACCGGTCAGCGTCCCACGTCATATGGCGCGACCGTCGGTCTCAGTCAGGGCGAAGCAACAGCATCGCCCCGCGCCTGCGCCGCGCCCCAAACAGCCCGTGCACGATCGTGTGGAGGAACATCTTGGCCGTCTCGAGTCTGCTTTGGATGACGAAACAGCCCAGGTCGATGTGGACATTGAGGAGAGGCTGGGCCACATCGAATCGGAATTGGAGGCGCCGGACGCTACTACTAAAGCACGAGGGCGCACCGACAAGATCGGGCATCAGACGCGCCGGTCCCTTCGCCACGCAATCGTGATGAGGGAAATCCTGGGCCCGCCGATCGCCCTTCGCCCGCCCGAGTAAAAGGGGACGCAGCTCGTTTTTGCTAGACCAATAAACGAGCTGCGTCCCCTTTTCCTTCTTCCCTTTTCCCTTCATGTGAGTGCCACGGGATCGACATCGATGATGACCGATTCCGCCTTCGTACGGAGTGCATTCGATTCTTCCAGGTGCCTCATCAGTTGCCGCATCGCCGACGCGTTGGCGGTTCGTACGAGCAGATCGTAACGGTACTTCCCGCGCAGCCTCGACAGCACGCACGGATTCGGGCCGAGCACGTCGGTATACTCGAGCGATAGTACACCGATCGCTTTGTGAATCCGACCGAAAAGTGCCTCAGCCTCGTGCTGAACGGTTTCCTCGCGCGCGTGGGCCAGGACAATGCGGGCCAGCCGGCGAAACGGTGGCAGCCCGACGTGGCAGCGAACCCGCAGTTCCTCAGCGGCAAACGATTCGTAGTCGTGCGCCAGTGCATGTTTCAGCGCCGGTAGCTCGGGGGTTGTCGTCTGAACCACGACCTGCCCGGACGCATCGGCGCGGCCCGCCCGCCCGGCTACCTGTGTGATCAACTGGAAGAGACGTTCTTGGGCGCGGAAATCGGCTGCCAGGGCGCCGGCATCGGCGTCCACCACGCCGACAAACGAAACGAACGGGAAGTCGAGTCCTTTGGCGATCATCTGTGTTCCGACGAGGATGTCGACCTTGCGCGCCTCGAAGTCATCCACGATCCGTTGGTATTGATCGCGGTGCTTCATCGTGTCACTGTCGACGCGCTGCATTCGGGCGTCGGGAAACCGCTCAGCCAGGACCTCTTCCACCCGCTGCGTACCCAGCCCCACTTGAACGAGCTTCTCGCCACAGGTGACGTTCGGGCACACGGTCGGGGTGGGGATGCGTGTGCGGCAATAGTGGCAAATCGACTGCCCCGTCGCGCTGTGAACCACGACGCCGACATTGCAACTCGGACAGGTGATTCTCGATTTGCACGCCGGGCAATAAATGCGGGTTGCGAAGCCCCGCCGGTTCATCAGGATCAGTGCTTGCTCGCCGCGCTTGAGCGTATCTGAGAGTAGTCGTTCCATGACCCGCGACAGGACGACCGCCCGCTTCAGCTCGGCGAACTCGTCGCGCATATCGACGGTGTGGACTTTCGGCATCGGCAGGTCTTTGACCCGTCGCCGAATCATCAGGCGCCGGTAATCCCGCCGGTGCTCGCTGTTGTACCAGGTTTCCACTGACGGCGTTGCCGAACCCAGGACGACGGGGATGTTCAACTGTTTGGCCCGCATGATCGCCACGTCGCGCACGTTGAATCGCGGGGCTTGAAGGTTTTTGTAGCTCGTCTCCTGCTCTTCGTCGACGCAAATAAGCCCGAGGTTTGGACATGGTGCAAATACGGCGCTGCGCGTGCCGATGATGACTTTCTTATCGCCGGCAGCGACTTGGCGCCAGATGATCGAGCGCTGCGCATCGGTCAGGCCGCTGTGGTTGACCGCCACATCCGAAAACCGCGAAGCCAAACGCTGCACGAGCTGGGTGGTCAGCACGATCTCCGGCACCAGCAGGATCGCCTGCCGGCCCTTTGTCACCACGCGCCGGATGGCGTGGATATAAACCTCCGTCTTGCCGGAACCGCTCACGCCGAACAGAAGCGTTACCGAAAAGCGATGCGCGTCGATCTCGGCATTGATCCTCTCGAGGGCGTTTTGCTGTTCCTCATTGAGCTGAAAGTCAGGTTCCGCCCGTGGCAGGTCGAACAGCGCGCCCTCGCGGATTTCCTTGCGCGTGACGATCTCTGCCCATCCCTCGTTCACCAGCCTGCGCAAAACCGCCTGCGACGTACTCGTGTCACTAAGCAGCCGGTCCACGGGCACCGGTTCGGTCGCCTCCGCCAGCGCGGCGATCAAGCCCCGCCGCTTTTCACCCATGCGCTTGCCGCTGTCGTGAATCTCTTTGACGGGACAAAGCAGACGCGCATAGCGCACGGTTTTGAGGCCGCGCTGCCGCCGAACCGCTTCGGGTGTGATCGCCTTGAGGGCGCGGCCGAGCGGGCAGGCGTAGTGCAGGGCGATCTCGCGCCCCACCTCCAGCAGGTCGGGTGTCAGAAAGCTGGCATCGTCGACCACGGAATCGATTAGCCGCAGCGTACTGTCCCAGGGTTTGCGATCCAGGCCGACGACAAAGCCCTGGACCAGTCGGCCGCCCCGCCCCAGTGGAACCAGCACGCGCTGCCCAACGGCGAGCGACCCCTCCATGGCCTCGGAAACGGCAAAGGAGTACGTCCGGCGGCTGTGAATGAGGGGCGCGACTTCGGCTACCACCCCCTCCCGCCGGTCACCCTCCTCCACCCAAAGATGACCGGTTGTGTCGTTAATCCGGGATCGCCCCATCAAACCGCGCTCATCGATTGTGTCGTTCGTCCAGAGGCCTGTCGAGAGTACGTCTCAGATAGACCGCATGACGCTGACAATCCGTCTATTCGCACGAGATGGGATTATGGTGGGTCAGCCGGGGTTTTGCCACAACGAAGCCGGCACGCGTGGTCCGTGCCTCGGTCCAGCGATCTCCCACAAACGGATAGAGTCG
>JBARRC010000015.1:0-19399 GCA_049644045.1 Phycisphaerae bacterium | reverse complement strand
CCGTTGGGGGCCTTGGCTGGTGGCATCGGCTCGGCGTCATCCTCGTCTGGCCGCCTACGTCTCTCATGGTTATCAGTGCGCTCGGCAGCTTTCCTCCAATAGTCGCGAGCTCGCTCAACCGCCAGAGCGAGCAGAGTGTTTTCGGGGTAGCGGCCGTCGGCACCGTGCTTGCCGGCCGGCATGCCCGTCAGAACCTCGAGAGCCTCATGGATCGTTTGGACGGCGAAGATGCGGAACGATCCCTCACGGCAGGCGTCAGCAACGTCCTCCCGCACCATCAGGTCGCCAGCATTCACCTCAGGTATAATCACTCCCTGTGTGCCGGTCAGATTGCCGTCTCGACATGCATCAAAGAATCCTTCGATCTTCTCATTCACGCCGCCGATGGGCAGAACGTTGCCCAATTGATCGATGGCGCCGGTCATGGCAAGATCCTGACGAAGCGGAACATCCGTCAGGGCGCTCAGCAGACAGCATATCTCCGCCCCGGACGCGGAATCGCCGTCGATTCCGCCGTAGCTTTGCTCAAACGCGATTGATGCGTCGAAGGCCAGAGGATGATCCGTTTTCAGGAGCCAGCGTAGCAGCCCCCCGAGGATATAGAAGCCCTTGGTGTGAATGGCTCCGCTAAGCGCCGCTTCACGTTCGATGTTCAGTACGCCAGCCCTTCCCGGCCCGATGGTTGCGGTAATCCGCGCTGGAAAGCCGTAAGCAAGCGGGCCAGCGTGCATGATGGCGAGCCCGTTGATTTGTCCAATTGCCTTGCCCTCGGTCTGGATCCGAATGGTGCGTTTGGCCAAGAGTTCGCGAAACCTTCGTGCCGGAAGGTCAGCCCGTCGCTTGCTCCGGCGCACGGCTTCGCGGACATCATCAGCGTGAACGTCGGTCCGGTTGGCCTTGCCCGCCAGGAACGAAGCTTCGCGGGCTATGTCTGCCAAGCGACCGAATCGCGCGGTGAGCTTGCCTTCTTGGGCAGCTATGCGCGCGCCGTGCTCAACGAGCATCGCCACGGCACTGCGGTCAAATGGATTCAGCCCCTCCTCGCTGGCAATGCGGGCCAAGACACGTGCATACTCATGGATGCCGCGCTCCTCTCTTGGGATTGTCGAGTCGAAATCGGCTAAGACCTTGAACAGCTCCGAGAAATCCGGGTCGTGAGCATCCAGTAAGTAATACAGGTTGAAGGTACCTAGCAAGATGACCTTGACGTGGATATCAATGGGCTCGGGCTTTAACGCAGGGCCTGACCAGAATTGCATCCGTTCCTGAGGAATGATCTCAAGGCGACCTGTACGCAACGTTCGTACCAGGACTCTCCAGGCTCCCGGTTCGCTGAGCAGGTCGCCAGCTTCCAGGATCAGGTACCCACCATCCGCACGCAGGAGGGAGCCGGCACGAATTCCCATGTGGGTTGCGCGAGCTTCCTCGTCCCGCACGAATTCGTAGTCTATTGTGCCCAGCAGGTTCCGAATCGTGGGCGTGTTCTCGGCGATCATCGGGCATGCCGCATCCTCGCCGTGTGTGAGGATAACATTCACACGGTAGAGCCTCGTGAATTCGCCGGCCTTATCCAGCATGACCAAACGGTTGCCTACGATATCCTCGATCAGTTCGCCCAGAAACGTCCGCACGGCTGGCTCCTCGAAGTCTTTCTGGATGCGGCGTACTGATTGAATCAATATCGACCGTGCTGATTTCTCCAAAAGCTCCCGAACCCCCTCCTGGTACTTCTGTCGAATCTCGTTGGTTTTCTCGCCGATTTCCGAAAGCTGTTGCTTAAAGCGTTCGTAGCCTTCACGTACGGCTTGGCGGTGTTCGTCAGTAATCTTGCCTTGGCCGTGAAGCTGTTCGAACTCTTCAGGCGGAACGGGTTTGCCATCGACCAGCGGGAAGATCGCCGGCTGGGCAACGGGGCCTGCCTGAAGCATCACCACCCCCAATCCGGCGGCGCGCAAGGTTTCCTCAAACGGTTTGGTGACCTGCTCAAACTCGCTCTTGGAGGTCCGTTCAAGGGCAGCCTGGCGTGCTTTGACACCTTCTGAGGCTAGGGCAGCGGCCAGGTCATCGCGGATGAATTCAACGACCTTGTCAACACGCCGGCGGAACTCCTCTCCCCGGCCGCGCGGCAGGGTGACGAGGCGTGGCCTGTCGGGCTGAGCGAAGTTATGCACGTAACAACGGTCCAGCGCAAGCGGGCACGTCGGTTGAATATCCTCCATCATCCGTTTGAGCAAGGTCATTCGCCCAGTACCCGTTAGTCCTCGCACGAAGACGTTCTGGCCCGGGGCGTTCGTCTCGAGCCCAAAACGTAGAGCTTCGATGGCTTCATCCTGTCCCACGACCCCGACCATGGGCTCGACATCCTTCGTCGAGCCAAATGGCAGGGCGCTGGGGTCGCAGCGCCATCGGACGGCTTCAGCCGGCATCGGGTTCACGTCATTCTGGTTCGGTGAATCGAGTGTCTCCTTTTCCGGTGTTGCCATGAGAACATCCTCCATCTAGGCGCCTGTCTTCATGGGGCCCGCACGAGCCGCCTGGCAATCTTAATGTAACGCCGCCGACGCCGTCAGCGAAGGGCCCCGACCGCCTTTAGAGAGCGAAAGATGGCCGTGATGCGAAGAAGCACGGCTGGTCGGCGTCGCCGATGGCTCTCGGACGGTTGCCGATTGGGACGTGCGAGGATGTCAGCGAGATCCGTGCCCGACTGCCGGAGCGCGTTTCGATCCAGGAGGATCATTGCGGCGAAGGCAACACGAGCGACTGTCCGGATCCGCCCTTGCCACCGGACACAGATGACTTATGCTGGCGCCTGGTTGGGGATCTGGTTTCTGAAATCGACGACTTGTTGAAAGGGTTTACCGATGTCGTTCACACTTCCCGAACTGCCGTACGAAAAGAACGCCCTGGAGCCGCATATCAGCGCGGAGACGCTCGAGTTTCATCATGGCAAGCACCACAACGCCTACATCACGAACCTGAACAAGCTGATCGCCGGCACGCCGCACGAGAAGAAGTCTTTGGAGGACATCATCGCCGGCAGCGAGGGCGGCATGTTCAACAACGCCGCCCAGGTATGGAACCACACCTTCTACTGGAACAGCCTGAAGCCGGGTGGCGGCGGTGAACCGACCGGGTCGCTGAGCGACGCGATCACGCGCGACTTCGGCTCGTTCGCCAAGTTCAAGGAGGCGTTCGCAAATGCTGCTGCCACGCAGTTCGGATCCGGTTGGGCCTGGCTGGTGTTGGACGGCGGCAAGCTGCAGGTGATGAAGACAGCAAATGCAGACCTGCCGATGAAGCATGGCCGGACCGCACTGCTCACTATCGACGTGTGGGAGCATGCGTATTACGTCGACTATCGCAACGCCCGGCCGAAGTACGTCGATGCGGTGATCGCCAACTTGCTGGACTGGGACTTTGGGGCTGCGAACTTCGAAAAGGCAAGCAGCTAGCGCCGTGCCGAGACGCCATATACCGGCGAGTTGGCATCCACTATTGGCACCAGAAGGGTACGTGATGAGTCCGCGGCGCCACATGCCGGAAACCGGCGAACTCGCACTCGTTCCTACGTGTCATAGATGGCACGAACCGGCTTTTTTTCGGCTGCGCGGTTGTGCGAAGCTAACCGGCGCGCGAGTCAGTCGGAGGCAGGCGGCCGCCACCGGTCTACTTTCATCGATCTGGTATCGAAACCAACGTATGGTCCGTTGCTGCCGCGCTCCGAGTAATACCAATACGTGCTGATCTGCGTCACTTTGATGTCGACCGGTTCGTCCAAGACTGACAGAACCTCGGCCGGGTCCATGCCGTTTTTGATTTGCTGCCACCCTATTGTATACTTTGGCTCCGGACGCTTGCTCTTCGTTTGTGCCCCCTCGTCATAGCGAGGTTCAGCCTGCTGGCACGCCCCGACGAGTATCGCAACGATGCATAGCCCGCAAATCCCTGTTATTCCTCTACACATTGGTCAACTCCTTTGATACGAAATTCCGATGTTGCCTTGATCGCGTCTAAAATGCACCGCTCCAGCGGCGTGACCACCCTTGAACACTTGTCCGACTTCCTTCAACCGCCACTCGGTCCCAGTCTCGTATCACGTGACAGCTGGCGCGGTTGCCGTCAGCCAGCTAACCCACCGTTGCTGGTGCGAGCGGCTCACCGACAGGTATTGTGAGTCAATGTGCATAACCATCATGCAAACACGGACAGCAGTCGACCATGCGCTCAACAGGCACACCCTACAACGCGTCTTTCACTGCCTTGAGCGCTACTGCGTAGTCCGGCTCGCTGGTGACTTCCGCGACGTACTCCGCATGAGTGACCTTGTTCTCTCGGTTGACGACGAAGACAGCACGGGTCAGTAGCCCAAGTTCGCTGATCAAGACGCCGTAGGCCTCACCGAACTCACGATACTTGTAGTCGCTGGCGGTGATAACGCGCTCGATCCCTTCGGCACCGCAAAAGCGCTTCAGGGCAAAGGGTAGATCGAGGCTCACGCTCAGGACGACCACCTCCTTCGACAGGCCGGCAGGCCTCCTTGTTGAAGGTGCGCGTTTGCGTAGCACAGACGGGTGTGTCAATGCTCGGAGCTACGCTCAGCACTCGCACCTTGCCGTGGAACGACTTGCACTCGATATCAACGAGGTCGTTCCCGACGAGCCTGAAATGAGGCGCCTCATCACCCACTCTGATCTCGGGGCCCATTAACGTCATGGGCTTCTCTTTGAACGTTACCACTCCGCTCCGCTTGGTCATCAGGTTAATCTCCGTTGTCTCAAGCCTGAGGCTGGCCGATGCGCGCCGCCTCACCGGTCCGCCACCGGCCCATAGGGTCATTTTGCCGAGCGGTCCGACGTTTGGATAGACCGCAATCGACGTCATCGGCGCCCAGAGGAGGCCTCCTAGAAGCACGTCGCTGGGCCAGACTCAACACATCCCATGTTAGCTGGTTTTCCCACTTTGACATCCGTGGCGTGACCGGCGTGCAGCAAGCCGGACAAAACGGGCTGGCCTCGCCCGGGAATCTGCGACACCTCCGCCTGTCGGAACTAGCCAGCATGAAAGGCGCGGGCTGCGCTCTGGAACCGGAGCCCGTAATCACTTGACGGGCAGGAACTTGCGCATGATCCGGTTCTGACGAGTGCGGCTGAGCTGACCCGCGCCAGGTTGCTCGGACACGGGTACGGGATACAATGCGATACGTCTCGTGCTGGACGGCGAGCGGCGCCGGCCCATCGGCGAAGCGTTTTGCGCTCCGGACCGACGTCAATCGCGCATGGCAGCCGCGAACGTAGCTGGGGGCCGGGATGTCAGCCGTGTTAGGTCGCGCGGCCTTCGTGGTGCACATCGACTGGGCCTCCGAAGTACTGGTCTGCGCACGAAAGTACGCACGGATCCGAGGGTTCCGACCCCGCGTGAAGGAGTTCCCGTGATTATGATGCCAACCCGACTGCCCAGTTTCGCGATTGTGGTCATGTGTGGCAGCATTTGCTGCGCCACGGGGCCGCCATCGCAGATCAAGGACGCCGAGTCCGCTACGCACGCGGACGCGGCGGCGACGTACCAGATAGTTGACACGTACGAATACCCCGATCTCAAGATTGTCCAGTTCACGCTTCCGGTTTTGTCACACTACTCATACGTCCTGGTAAGCGACGGGAACGCGCTGGTCGTGGATCCGGGGCGGGACATTGATCGGTACGTGGATTACATCCACGAAGAGAGGTTGTCCGTCAAAGGCGTGTTCCTTACGCACTCGCACGCAGACTTCGTGGCCGGGCACGTCGAGATGGCGAGCGCCTTTGGCTGCCCAATATATGCGAGTGCCAACAGCGGAGCAAAGTACAAACACGAATCTGTCAAGGAAGGCGACGAGATCGCTTGCGGAAAGGCCGTGATTCGTGTCTTCGAAACGCCGGGACATACGCCGGACGGGCTTTGCGGCTACGTGTTCAGCGGGCAGAGGCAAGATCAGCCTGTTGCGATCTTCACGGGTGATACACTCTTCGTCGGGAGCATTGGACGCCCCGACCTCCTCCCCAAGAAGATGACAGCCGCGTCGCTTGCATCGATGGCCTATGACACCTGGCACAACAAGCTGTCGAAAGTCGCGGACGATGCCATGATCTTCCCGGCTCACGGTGCCGGCTCGCTGTGTGGAGCGCATCTGCGCGACGAGCCATTCTCCACAATCGGCACGGAGAAAGCCTCTAACCCGTATTTCCAACACGCGGGCCGAAACGAGTTCATTGCGGCGGTGTTGGAAGGTCTTCCTGAAGCTCCCCAGTACTTCGGGCACAACGCGGCGATGAACCGTGATGGCCCCGAGCTCGTTAACTGGGCTGCGCCGCTTCCGGCGGAGGTGACACCGAGCGAGAACCTCGCGAATCCGGCCGAGTTCTACGTCGTGGACATTCGCGGCGCGCCGGAGTATGCGGCCGGCCACATTCCGAACTCAGTCAACATCGCCCTGCGCGGCCGGTTCGAATCGTGGGTCGGACGCATGGTGCCTTGGCGTGCAAAGTTAGTGCTCTATGGGCCGACGGCCGATCTGCTGGAAGCGCTTCATCGCTTGCACCGTGTCGGCTACAAGGCCGACGTGCTCACAACGGAGACCTACGCGAACGCCCGTCTGCCAATCGCAACCGCCAAGACGCTGCAGCCACGGGAACTGCATGAACGTATGCAGGCCGGCACCGCGCCCATTATCGTCGACGTCCGCCTGCCGGAGGAGTGGATGGGCATGCGAATCGGCACAGTGGTTAACCTGCCGATCGATCGCCTCAGCGAGCTTGCCCGCAAGCTCGACCCGACGCAGCCGACGCTGACGGTATGCAACTCAGCCTACCGGTCGAGCATGGCGTTGGGCATCCTCGAGCGCGAGGGTTTCCAGGATCTCTACAACCTCGACGGCGGAGCCGAGGCCTGGATCACCGCGGGTCTGCCAGTTCTGGGTCCCCGGACATCTGCCGCTGCCACGGGTGCTTCCACGCCGAGGCGGGAGGTACGACTGGCCGAGCGCATGTCGGCGGATGAGTTGCGGCGCTTGATGATGGACTTACCCGGCACTTTTGATCTGGTCGACATCCGCCCGCCGCAGCACTTTGCCGACTACAACCTTCCGGGTTCGATGAACACGGATATCGCCGACCTGCTTGACAATCCGGCCTACCTGACCGGCGCAGGGCCGCTCATCATCGTCGACCGCGATGGATCCCTGGCAATGATGGTCGCAGGGGTACTATCGCAGAAGACGCAACGCCGCGTGAAGGCATTGTACGGTGGGTTAGAGGCGTATTGGACCGAGTCGAGCATGGGCACGATGATGAACCTGCCGGCCTCATCGGGCGGTCCCGGTATGCCGCCTGTCCCCGCGGCTAGGCCTCCGATCCCAGGATCACAGCCGGCTCCGGACAAGCCGAAACCACCGACCCAGAAAAGTGCGGGGTGCTGAACATGAGTGCGAAACCTACTCCGTCCAGGTACATGAATCCCTATCTCGCCGGCTTCCTGCTCGGCCTGACGCTCCTTGCGTCGTTTCTGATTCTCGGCGCGGGACTCGGGGCTTCCGGCGGCTTGGCTCGCATCGCAGCATTCACTGAACGCGCCGTCGCCCCGGCGCACACGGAAGCCAGCGAATACTTCGGGGCGTGGGGCAGGACCCCCCTGAGCTACTACTTGGTGTTCATGCTGCTGGGCACATTCCTGGGGGGCTTGATCTCGGCGTTGTTTGCCAACCGAATCGAGTTCAAGCTCGAACGGGGCAAGAAAGCGCCGGCTCTCATTCGTTCCGTGCTGGCGCTTGGTGGCGGCATACTGATTGGCTTCGCCAGCCGTCTCGCAGCCGGCTGCACGTCTGGGCAGGCCCTGACCGGCGGGGCCCTACTGCTGACCGGCAGCCTGATCTTCCTTATATGCATTTTTGCAGGCGGCTATGCCGCGGCGTGGTTTGTGCGGAGGCAGTGGCATGATTGAGACGCTCTTTAGCCAAGACGCGCTGTCTTCGCCTGCGGCCTTTGCACTGTCTCTGTTGATCGGCGTGGCGTTCGGCTTCGTGCTCGAGCAGGCTGGGTTCGGCAGCTCACGCAGGCTGGCTGGGATCTTCTACTTCCGGGACATGGCCGTATTGAAGGTGATGTTCTCGGGTCTGGTGACGACAATGCTGGGAGTCGCGTACCTCGTCGCGTTCGGCTGGCTTACGCTCGAGAGCATTTACCAGATGCCGACGGTCTATGTGGCTCAGATTGTCGGCGGACTTGTGTTCGGCGTAGGGTTCGTCCTGAGTGGTTGGTGTCCTGGCACCGCGGCAGTCGGGATGGCGTCAGGCAGACTTGATGCCCTGCTGTGCCTGGTCGGGGCCGTCGTTGGCAGTATTGTGTTCAACGAGGCCTATCCCGCTGTGGCTCCGCTTATGGCCGACTCCGGTGTGCAGTTCATCTACACCAACCTGGGGCTCTCACAGCAAGTATTCGCCCTGCTGCTCACGATTGCAGCAGTCGCCGCGTTTTGGGTCGGAGAGTACATCGAACATCGTCGCAAGGTCGAGAGTAGCTACTTCAACAGTCCATCCTTGAAGGGTTTCGGAGTCGCCCTGGTCGTCTTCGCAATCGGCCTGTTCATTGTCAGGCCGACACCGGCAGCAGCGGTGTCGGGCGATGCGCCACCCTCTGCCCTGCCGACAGAAGGTCTGCTGGCAGCAATCGAGGCCGGCCACGACCATATTGAGCCGGAAGAGCTTGCCGAGCGCCTGATATCCGGCAACCCCGACTTGCTGGTCGTCGACGTGCGTCCACAGGAAGAATTCAGCGGCTTCCACATCCGGGGTGCGGTCAACGTGCCCCTGAGTGCCCTGGAGGCCTACTTGGATGCGTACAAGAACCGCGGGCTCATTGTCCTTTATTCGAATGGAATGACCCATCCGGCCCAGGTGCGGGACTATCTCCACAGCCGCGGCTTCCAGAACGCGTATATCTTGACTGATGGGCTGGCCGGGTTCATTGAGCGTTGCCTGAAACCAGCGTCGCTGCGGTCTGGACCCCTTGCCCCCGAGGCGGCGGCGGCCGTTACTCGTTGGCGAGAGTATTTTCTGTCGCCTGGTACGTCTGGTTCACAAGCCGCGGCAGAACAAGATGATTTTTCGGCGCTCACGTTGCCCGGCCTGACCACGACGGATTGGCTTGCCGAGAATTACCACCGTGGCAACGTTCGCATCATCGATCTTCGTAGCCACACCGAGTACACCTCCGGACACATTCCCGGATCGTTGCGTCTCGACCTCGAAAGCCTCAGAGGTGTGATCGGTGGCGTACCTTCGATGCTGATGCCGGCCAGCATGATTGGCGAGCACTTGTCACTTATGGGTATCCATCCCGCAGACGTTGTTGTGCTGGTCAGTGGTGACAAACTGCAGGACGCCACGATCATGGCAATGGCTCTGGAGCGGGTCGGCCACAATCGCTATCTGATCCTCGATGGAGGTTTTGGAGAGTGGCTGGCCGAAGAACGTCCAACGGACACGGCCCTGCCATCGGTTGCAGCCTCGGAGTTCCCGGTCGATCGTTTCGCAGATCACTTCACCGTTGACTACCAGACCGTTCTGCAGCATATGGAGCGACGTTCGGCGGTGATCATCGACGTGCGGCCTGCTGAGTACTACTCGGGCACAAAGTCGGATGAGGCGCGTGCCGGGCACATACCAGGAGCGCTCAGCCGGCCATACACCGAAGACGTCTTGGCATCCGACAAGTACAAGACCTTCAAGCCGATTGACGAGCTGCGACAGGCCTACAGGGAACTGATTCCATCTCATGATGCGACGGTGATTGTGCACTGTCGAACAGGACACCAGGCGAGTCAGACGTTCTTCGTTCTCAAACGGCTTCTCGGATACCGGAACGTATTGTGGTACGACGCCGGATGGACCGAATGGGCGGCGCGGCCGGAGCTGCCCGTCCGAACGGGCGCCACGCCTTGATTGGCAGGCGCGAGTGCACGCAGTCGGCTGAAGACGGAGTCGCAGCCATGCAATCAGGCATCATGTGGGCAGCCCTCTTGCCGCTGTGTCGCCTTGGCAAAGGAGTCAGACTGCTGGATCTGAGCGAGCAGCCAGCCCCGGTTCCAACCGTTTGCGAGGCTCCGAGGGGACCGTCAAGATGATCAGGTGCCAAGTGGTTAGCTTGGGGCAAACGGCGCTTCGCAGGGCCCAGGACGTCTCGCGCGTTCGCGCCGTGAGAGTAGACTTGTCTCGCGCGATTATCTTCCTTGCGCTCGCGGCGATTGCGGGCGGCTGTCCAGGCAACCCGCCCGGCTCAGGCACCGGCTCCGATACAGTCATCGCTGGAAGGCTCATCGTCCAAGCAGACACCAGCCCCCGCGTGGTCATTGAGCAGGAATTAAACGACGAGGTCGCTCAGCCACAGTTTGTCGCACGGCTGTCTGCCGGCGATGAGTTGACCGTGATCGGCGACACGTCCCATTCGACCGGAGACCGGGTGGACGCGTTTGAGTTCGTTGCCACCGAAGCCCTGACGATTGAACTCGTGCTGACTGTCGAAGAAGCCAACGCCCCAGAAACGGGGCATGATCTCGACCTCTTCGTCTACGATTCACGTACCTTTGCATGCCAGGAGGAAGGCCACGGCGGATTGTTCTATGCAGCATGCTATGACGGGGACGAGAACCCAACAGTTGGTGTCACAACTGTGGCAGACTCCTTTGTGCTCGTCGTTGCGGCAGACAGCGACGCTGCTAATTACCAGTTGGATGTTGCCGCTCGGTCCCTCACGACGCCAACGACGCCAAAGGGAAATGAGTCGGGTATGTCTCAGCACGGCAGCCCCTCGATACATCAGTCTGATGACTATGAGCAGCTTGCCGCAAGCGCGAGTGACTTTGTGCCGGGTGAACTCTTGATCGCGTTCCACGATGGCGTTCAGGAATCCGACCGCCTGGCGACGCTGGTATCACATAGGTTGCGGCTGATTGAAGCCTCTCCTTCAGGCGTCCTTCGAGTGGACATCGCCGGCGATCCCCCCGAAGACCCTTCCCTTGTTCGCCGGGCTATGCGGGATGTGCTGGATGCACTGCGTGACGCGGCAATCGTACGGTTTGCCGAGTGCAATCACTTTACGGAGTCGTATCGTACGCCGAACGACAAGTTCTTCAACATGCAGTGGCATTACCAGGCGATCAACCTGCCACAAGCGTGGGACACAGCAGTTGGCGACGACGACATCATTATCGCCGTGATCGATAGTGGCATCGTAAGCAGTCATCCCGACCTGCAGGGTCGACTGGTGGACGGCTATGACTTCATCTCTGATCCCGCGCGCGCACGCGATGGTAACGGCCGCGATCCCGATCCAGAGGACCCGGGCGATCTGGCCGGAGGCCCCGGTCTGAGTTCGTTCCACGGAACCCACGTTGCCGGTGTGATAGGGGCAAGCACAGATAACGGACGAGGTGTTGCCGGCGTAACATGGCACGCGAAGATCATGCCGCTGCGCGTCATAGGGGTCGGCGGTGGGAACGCATTTGAGATCGCCGAGGCCGTCCGCTTCGCCGCAGGCCTCACCAACGTTTCGGGTATGCTTCCCGATCAACCTGCAAAGGTCATCAACTTGAGCCTGGGACGGAGAACCAAGTCTCAAACTGAAGAAGAAGCTGTCAGGGCGGCCTGGGAGGCGGGCGCCGTTCTTGTCGGCGCGGCGGGGAACGAAGTCTCGTCCGAGCCGAGCTATCCGGCCGCGCTCTCGGAAGTGATCAATGTCTCGGCGATCGATATCCAGTTTGAGCGCGCTCTGTATTCCAACCACGGAGAAACAATCGACCTGGCCGCGCCGGGAGGCTTCACCGGAGCCGACTTTAACGGAGACGGGTTTCCTGACGGGATTCTGAGCACGGGCGCTCGTGACTTCAGCAGCGGCCTCAATCTCCGATATGGGTACAGCAGCGGGACCAGCGTGGCTGCGCCGCATGTGGCGGGTGTGGCGGCGTTGGTTATGGCTGCGAATCCGGACCTTTCCGCGGGGGAAGTCAGAGAGATATTGGAGACCACCGCGGTCGACCTGGGTGATCCGGGGCGCGACGACGACTTCGGGCACGGCCTGGTCGATGCCGCCGCTGCTGTGCGCGAGGCACGTGGTCGCGGGGGCCTTACGACGGACTCGGCACCGATCCTTACGATCACCCCACAGTCGCTCGATTTTGGAGCGAGCGAGACGCAGCTTCGATCGCGGTTGTTCAACGCAGGCGGCGGGTTTCTGGAGATCACCTCGGTCGATGTGGAGACCGTTGACGGGGAGGGTTGGCTGCGCGCATCGACGCGCGGATCATCGGCAACCGACATCAGCGCGGGCGAGGTGCTGATCACAGTCAATCGAACCGGACAGGAGGACGGCGTCTTACGCGGGCAGGTACACGTTACGACGGATTTCGGGCATTTAGAAACGATTGATGTCACCGCAATCGTCGGCACTGTGGAGGCCGTCTCGGACACTATTCTGGTATTTGCGATCGACCAAGCGGAACTCGATATCGTGGCAGAGACCGTTACGGATGCCCAACGAGCCTTCGAATACTCCTTCGTGAATTTGCCGCCAGGGGAGTACGTCATCGTGGCGGGCACGGATCGTAACGGCGATGGCGAGATCTGCGAGACCGGCGATCTGTGCGGCGCGTGGCCCACCTTGGTCGAACCGTCAGCACTTACTGTGCAACAGGGCGACTCGCGGACGGGCTTGGATTTTCCCGTTGCCCGGCGGTTGCTCCGGCAGGCGTCGAGTACTCCGTAAATGGGCTTCGGTTCGATTAAAGTAGGCTGGGTCGTGGCACGGCCGGCGATCTCAGGTACCGTCTCACGGGCCTGGACGAGTTGCCCAGGTGTCGCCGGAAGCGTAATCTGAATGGTGCGACGAGGCAACGCCGGCCAAGCCTTGGCATGGTGGTCGCACTCACTCGGCGGATGGTACGGCAGACGCGCGGGATTAGGTTGCATGGAGGCCAATAATGGATGTGCGAGCGAATACAGGACTAGTCTTGCTCATGCTGGTTACCTTGCTGGTGCCTCGCGCTCCGTTGTGCGCACAGGACGCGTCGGGCGACAGGCTGATCGTAGGAACGCGTCACGTGCCGCCGTTCGCTATCAAGGGGCCTTCCGGCGAGTGGTCAGGAATCAGCATCGATCTTTGGCGCGATATTGCCACAGATCTGAGGATTGAGTATGTGTTCGAGGAGACCAACCTTCAGGGACTCATCGATGGGTTGCAGGATGGGAGGTTGGACGCGGCTGTCGCCGCCTTGACCGTGACCGCAAGCCGTGAAAAGGTGGTTGACTTCACCCACGTCTTCTACCACTCCGGATTGGGCATCGCCGTTCCTGCCAAGCACGAACCGGGGTGGGCAGCGGTGCTCAAACGTGTCGCTTCGACTCAATTCGCCGGAGCCGTCGCTATTCTGGCGCTTGTGCTGTTCATAGTGGGCTTTGTTGTATGGCTGTTCGAAAGGAACTTAAACCCAGAACAATTCGGTGGGCGAATAGGGAACGGGCTCGGCTCGGCCTTCTGGTGGTCTGCGGTCACGATGACCACCGTTGGTTACGGTGACAAGGCACCGCGGTCCTTCGGCGGCAGGTTCGTGGCGCTGATCTGGATGTTCGCCAGCATCCTGTTGATCTCAAGCTTCACGGCGGGGATCGCCTCTGCGTTAACGGTCTCTCAGCTCGATACGGGCATCGATGGGCCGGAGGACCTGCCCGGCCTCCGCGTGGCGACGGTCCCAGGATCGACCAGCGAAGCGTACCTCGCACGCCATCATGTAGTAGCCGTACCATACGAGACTCCGGCCGACGCTCTTCAGGCGGTAGATCGCGGCGAGGCAGATGTAGCGGTGTACGATGCCCCGATTCTTCGCTACTTGGTCAACAAGGAGCTGCGTTTGGCCCTTCGAGTCGTCCCTCGGGTCTTTGAACCGCAAGACTATGCGATCGCGCTGCGGCAAGGCAGCACTCTCCGCGAGCCAGTCAACCAAGCCTTATTGGAGAAGACGACTGCAGCCGATTGGCAGGACCTGCTGTACAGTCATCTTGGCGAGTAGCGCGGGCCGGCGATAAGGTGACGTCGCGTACGGTACAGATCAACTCGTCGCGCGCGACGGCCGGAGACAACCACAAAGCACACCGTGTCCGTCAACCTCCTTACCGCCCGGTCAGCCGCCTACCGGAAGGGTCAAGACGGGTGTAACCGTCTTTGCTTCGCCGGCCTGCAGGGCTAAAAGCTGGCTCAATAGCGCCATGGTGGACTTGGACGACAGGTCCGAGTTGGCGATGTAGAACCACGATCCTTTGTAGTGCACCGCGATTGCAGCATCCCGGGGCGGTGTCGACTGCGAACGGACCCGCAACAAACCCCCAACCACGAGTTGCCAATCGAACGCCTGGCCCTGCTGATCGAGCGTGGTCGTGACCCAATGACGATCACGGTGTTGCCGGGGCACCTCCACAGCTTGAGACAGGTAGAAGAGCACGCCCATCAGTGACCGTGTAACTAGGTTGATTTCCTTTGCTTTGTTGGCCCCTGGCGGCAGCTTCCCGACGACGAATCGATACTCGCTGAGTTCAGGGTCCAGCCGCAGGAGTTCGACCACGCGGGCGACTTCGGGCGAACCTCTAAGCTCGTCGGAGATACGCCAGATCGTCACGCGTGCTCGCGGTTGCAGAATGATGTCCAATCCATCTTCGGAACGTCGCGCTGCAAAGCTCCTGTCCAGCGCAGCGATCGTATCGGCCGCCGTCACAATCTCCGCGCGAAGCGGTACCGGAGGGCCGTCATCCACAAGTTTTACGCGAATGTCCAAGAAGCGGTCCGTCCGCAGGCTCTGCAAAAGCGCGCACACCTCGGCAAACTCTTCAAACGTGGGGGCGTCGTCCGGCGTCGGGCCGGACGCCCGCGAGGCGTTATCGAGACCGTTCATCTCCTGTACGGTCAGACGCAGCACACGATCGGCGCGCCAGCCGGAGTTCGTCAGCAGTGCGATGGCTTCGAGCGGCAACGGCGCGAGGACGCGTTTTACAAAGTCCTCGCCTTGGAGCGGCGCAAAGGTGACGGTCGGAGTCTCCTCGTAGCCAACCTGTCCACCCAGCCCCAGCACGTTCGGCTCGGTCGGCCGCGGGCCCTCGTAGATCGTTACATCCGCCGCAACTGATCCCGAGAATGTGAATTGGGCCGAAACGCTAGCGACATCGAGAAACAGTGGGGACTCCCGGTATTGGAGCCGCACCAGGTTAAGCAGAAGCTGCTCAGCGGTCGTCTGTCGGATGACCTCGTTGTAGCGGACGCGGCTGACCTGCAAAGCCTTCGGCCCGGCCACGCAGCCACTAAGCACCATCAGCGTGAGAAATGACGATCTTGTCAACCACATTTGAATCGGGTGCGTCATGGTTCAGAATCCAAAATCCCTCAAGACTCTTCCAAAATGTCGGTGCACGGTCCCCAGACGCCCATCCGAGACGCCCGCCGGATTGTACCGTCACCTTCCAGCCCGCGGCAACCCCCGGATTCTCGCCCGCCCGCGCCCTCCCCAAATGCCAGTAGTAGGCACGCCCGGAAGGTCCGTCAGGGCGCCTGCGCGGGGGCATTCGTTGAGGCGACGGCGCCCGCACTCGAGAAGCTCAGCACGCCGGGACAGGCCAGCCAAGCTCGCGTGGGGAGGACGGATCGGGTAGGCTTGCGGCACCATGGGCTCGAGAATCCCGAGCCCGACGTCGGGGCGAGATGGCCATCCATCTGCCGCGTGATGAGGTCTTATCGCTGGAGAGTTCGCACATTCGATCGCGTTTCAGGAGAAGGACATGTTTCGCAAGCGTCATCCCAAGGTCGGAGCGCGGCCCGGAACGCTCATGATCGACAGTCACTCGCCTCAGCCCGTCGTTCGGGTCATCCGATACACCCCTGCTGAGGTAACTGAAGAAGAACTGACGAACGTCGAGCAACTTCGTAGCTTCCTTCAAGAGGGGGCCGTCACCTGGATTGATGTTCAAGGATTCGGAGACGAGAAGACCATCCGGGCAATCGGAGAGGTCTTCGGCCTTCATCAGCTCGCCCTGGAAGACGTAATCAACGTTCCGCAGCGGCCGAAGACCGAGGCATTCGAAAACCATCTCCTTTGGATCACTCGGATGGCCATGCCGGCCGGCGAGGGTGCGATCCAAACCGAGCAAGTCAGCCTCATCCTCGGTCGCAACTACCTCTTGACGTTCCAAGAGCGCCACGGTGATGTGCTGGATCCCGTGCGGGCACGCATCCACCAGGGGAAAGGGCCTATCCGCAAGTCGGGGCCGGACTACCTGGCATACGCGATCATCGATGCGGTGATCGATGGGTATTACCCGATTCTCGAGTCGTTTGGGGAGCACCTCGAGGAGTTGGAGGACGGGATCGTGGCGGCTCCGCATTCCGGGCTTTTGCGGGACGTCCACCATGTGAAGCGCGAACTACTCGCGATTCGTCGCGCGATCTGGCCGCAGCGAGAATCAATCAATAGCCTCATTCGTGACGAGTCGGAATTCGTCGGCGACTCGATCCGCACTTACTTACGCGACGTCTACGATCACTGCGTGCAGATCATCGACGTGGTCGAGACGTATCGGGAGCTGGCCGGGGGACTGATGGATGTCTATCTTTCGAGCATAGCCAACCGGCAGAACGAGGTGATGAAGGTGCTGACGATCATGGCCAGTATCTTCATCCCGCTGACCTTTATGGCCGGCGTCTACGGTATGAACTTCGACAACATGCCGGAGCTTCACAGCAGGTGGGCGTATCCTATCCTGCTTGTGGCGATGGCTGTGGTCGGGGTCGGGATGGTCATCCACTTCCGGAGGAAAGGCTGGCTAGGGTCGCCGTCGTCGGAGCCCGATTCAGACAAAGTGGAGTAGCGGGAGGCGTCTTTCGAGGCCGGCGAGTGCTCGAAGTGTGTAGCCGGCGGATGACCGAACGAGTAATCTCATTGGGAGGACCGGACATGGTTTCACGAGCACGTATCATTATCGCAATCGTAGCTGCAATCCTGGTCATCATAGTCGTCTTGCAGAACACGCAGACGGTCGAGACGAAGTTGCTCTTCGTCACACTCACGATGCCCCGGGCCGTGCTGCTCTTCGTCACTCTCCTCGTGGGCTTTGCCTTAGGACTGATCACCGCCACATGGTTCAGCCGCAGGCCGCCGAAGAAAGAGGAGTGATACAACCGCAGTAGCGTTGGACAGGGAAAGGCAAGACCAGGTTTCGCGAACTGTTCCGCAAGGCGTCACCAGGTGCCAAGCCGCCACGTTCCGTTAACGCTAGACATGGACTTGGACCTACTCAAAGTACGCTTTGGCCACGTAGTTCTGCATCATGCGCCGCGTGTTGAAGAACGAGCCGTTGATGGCAATCGCAAGACGCATCACGTCGACGTACCCAGTCCGATTGCTGTAGAACAACGGCAAGATGACTTCCTCCAGCTTGCGATAGAGCAAGTCGGCATCGCGCCGGCGAGCCTCGTCTGACGGTGGAACCGATGGGCGTGCGTCTGGATCGCGTGTCACGGGGTCATCGCCGATGGCCCAACCGGTTACTCCTTCGATGCAGCCCTCCAGCCACCATCCATCAAGAACGCTGAGCGACGGCACAGCGTTGACGGCGGCTTTCATACCACTCGTACCGGAAGCCTCCAACGGCGGCTGCGGCGTGTTCAACCAGAGGTCCACGCCGGCCACCATCAGTTGGCACCTCTCCATGTCATAATTGGGAAGGTACGTAGCGCGGATCTCAGGGTGGAGCGCGCGGCAGGCGCCGACAATCGATCGAATGATCTGCTTGCCCTGCGCATCGCGCGGGTGAGCTTTGCCCGCGTACACCAACTGCAGGGCGCCGACGTCCCGCGCAATGCGTTTGAGACGATCGATGTCCGTCAGAATCAGATCGGGGCGTTTGTAGGCTGTCGCCCGTCGGGCGAAGCCGATCGTGAAGACATCCAGGTCGAATCCGGCGTTCGTGTCTCGATTCACCTCCTCGATCAAGCGACGTTTTGCCGCCGAGTGTGCATTCCATAGCCCGTCGCGATCTATTGACATCGCGTATCGGAGACTGGCGGTGTCCTCACGCCAACCCGGGATGCGCTTATCGAACAGCGCCGCGATCGACGGTGCCGTCCAGGTCGCTGAGTGGATGCCGTTGGTGATGGCATCGATCGGATAATGCCCGAACATCTGCCGTGAAACCTCGCCATGCCGTTTGGCCACTCCGTTGATGTAGTGGCTGAGGCTGAAGCCCAAGAAGGTCATGTTCAAGAGTTTGTCACAGCAAAGCGCGTCCTGCCCCTCGGTGGACGTGAGTATCTGGATGAGTTCCGGCTCCAGAACATCGCGAGCGAGATTGATCGGAAACTTGTCGTGCCCGGCCTCGACCGGAGTGTGCGTGGTGAAGACGCACCGGTGCCGGACAGCGTCCGCAACAGCCTGCTCGGCCGGGCCAACCTGCCTCGCGCTGGATTCCTCCCTCAGTAGCTCCAGGACCAACAGGGCTGCATGGCCTTCGTTCATGTGGTAGCGTTCGAGCTCGCCGAGGCCCAAGGCTCGGAGCATGCGTACGCCGCCGATCCCCAGGACAGCCTCTTGCAGCAGCCGATAGCGCGCATCTCCGCCGTAGAGATAATGCGTGATCGATCGATCGTCCTCGGCATTCTCGGGCACATCGGTGTCAAGCAGGACTACCGGAACGGCGAAACCACTAACCCCCACGACGTCGAACTGCCAGGCGGCGATCTGCACCTGGCGACCTTCGAGCGTCACCGTTACTCGAGGCTCAAGCGGTTTCAGATAGTCGTCGAGCGCCCAATCCACGGGTTCCTCGGTCTGGTTGCCCTGAGCGTCGAGGCGTTGATAGAAGTAGCCTCGCCGGTGAACCAGTGTCACCGCGATCATGCGCAGCTTAAGATCGGCGGCCGCACGCAGCGAGTCCCCTGCAAGCACGCCGAGCCCACCGCTGTACGTCGGCACGGCCGGATCCAGGCCGATCTCCATCGAAAAATAGGCCACGGTTGGCTTTGGCTCCATCGCGCAACTCCACAGCACAGACCAAACATACGCTCTGCCGGCGATCACCCGGCGCTACTTCCGGTGGCAGCATGGTTGCCAATCAGCCTGTCGAACGGATGACCGTTCGCCGCTCAAGCGCTACACTTTCCATTATTAGCGCACCTCGGTGCGCTCCCTGTCGGTTCTTGGTCCCGCAGCAACGACCTCAGCCGCCCTACCACCAGCAAACTGCTCGAAGTTCTCACGGAACATGCCAGCCAGTTTCTTTGCCTGCTCGTCGTATGATTTTGGATCGCGCCAAGTCTTGCGCGGATTGAGTATGTCAGTT
>JBARRC010000014.1:0-2239 GCA_049644045.1 Phycisphaerae bacterium | reverse complement strand
TGGCCGCATCTTTGCCAATCTGCTGGAAGTTGACGCACTCGACCACATGCCGGAACTTCTGCTGGTTTGTTGCAACCCCGATCAGCTCGGTCTGTTCACCGGCGAGCTGACCCGGTTCCTGGAAAGCCTTTTGGAGCGCGGACGGCTGGCGTCGAGCGAGGATATTCTCAGAGAAGTGCCGATTCTGTTGATACTGCCCAACGGCATTCTGTCGGAGCAGACCATTCGCACATATTACGAGCAATTGCACGAATCAGTACTGATGGGGCGTCTCCCTGGCGTCACCGATGGGATGCGGGAAGCCTTGCTCGACCGGGTGGTGCGGGGTGTCTCGCTTCAGGCTGGCGGCCGGCGCGGCAGCGGCGCCGAGACCATCTATCTTCTCGAACGAAAGGGGGCCGTGGTTTTCGCGGGTGGTGGTGATTTCGAGCGCCAGCGCATCGAAGCCATTCTTGCCACCCATGAATATCCATTCACACACGCCCGCGGTGTGTCGGGTATGCGCATCGAGTTCGACAAGGCCATGATCTCCATCGTGCTCAACGTCGGCGGGCTGATCCACACCGTCAAGCCCGGCGGGGAGCTGCTTGACTTGCGAATGGGTGACCTCTGCAAGGACTCTTCCAAGGCCGACTTCGTCCACCAGATCACGCGCGCGGTTTTCGATGTCGGTCAGGCTGCCGGTGCGTATCCCCCCGACGCTCAATACGAAGATATCTGGGCCACGCACCGGGCGACCATCCTGGCACACGCCGGGCACGTCACCAGCTCACTGAAAACCTTCCGTGACGCGCTTGGCAGCGGCCTTCGTAACGTCAAGCTCTTTTCCAACGAGGAATGGATCTTAACGCCCCTATCCCACTACGCCGCCAACGCCGGGCTGAAGGAAGAAGAGGCATTGTTCAACTCACTCAGACACCAGGTGCAAGAGTCGATGGCCAGGGCAATCCACCATCGGGACCAACATTCCAATGGCGGAAATATGAGGACGAGCAAAATGAAACTGACTGGACAACGCAACTTCAACATTGAGCTTTACGAGGATGGCTCAGATGAAATGCTGTTGATCGGCACGATACTCGACAGTGACCACCTGGTCAAGCTCGAACTTACCCTTTACCTCCCCGACGCGCAAATCACGCGCAGCAAACTCGACATGGTCCGTATCCCATTCCCGGTTTGCCGCGAAATCGAAGCAATCGCGGATCGCCTGGTGGGGCTGCGCATCGAGCGCGGCGTGCTCAACAAGATCGCTCAGCGGGTGGGCGGCCATCTGGGATGCTCGCACGTCAAGGAACTCGCAGAAAACCTCGTCTATTTCGCGGCATCCAGCCTGGTGCGGCGCCGCTTGGGCATGGACCCCACAAGTACTGAGTATGCACCTAAACCACCGGAGGAGCGGTTCAAACTCACCAAGGAATTGCTGAGTGATTCGTGTCTTGCCTATTGTCAGACAACGGCCTTTGGACTCGACGAGCGGATCGGCATCAAGAGGGTCGGCGAAGAACACAGGCATCCGCTGCCGCTGGGAGATTACGAACATTCTTTCGGTGAGTTGCTGAGCGATCGCGCCCGCCGATGGGGTGACAAGGTGTACCTTCGCTATCGCAAAAACGATCACGCATACGCGATGACCTGGAAACAGTTCGCCCATCAGACATTCCAAATCGCTCGCCACTTGATTGATCAAGGCATTCACCGGGGTGACCGCATCGGCATGATCTCGGAGAACCGTGCCGAGATGTTCATGTTCGAGCTGGCCACCATGTCGATCGGCGCGGTGACGGTACCGGTCTTCGCGGGGTATCTGCCACAGCAGGTTGCTTACATTCTCGACAAGGCCCGGCCGCGATTCGCAGTCGTCTCCGGCTTACACCAGCTCGACAAGATCGAGCGCAGCAAGCATCCCTGGATTGAGAAGTACTATTGCATGGACTTCGACGCGAGTTGCCGGAGCTGGGGAGCGATCGACTTCGCCACGCTGATTGCTGAGGGGGGGATTTCCCGGGAGAATCTGCAGGACCAAATGGATGCCGTTCAACCGGACGATCTGTGCGTTATCATGTACACCTCGGGCACCACGGGAGCACCCAAAGGCGTGCGCCTGTGTCATCAGCATCTGATTTCGCAGCAGAAGGCGATGTCGGTCATGTGGGATGTGGACGACAAGGATGTCTATATGAACTACCTGCCGTGGCATCACAGCTTCGGTGGGTTGTTCGAGCGCTTTATGACCCTC
>JBARRC010000013.1:0-4994 GCA_049644045.1 Phycisphaerae bacterium | reverse complement strand
GTACATCGTGCCATATCATCTCGTCAATGGACGCACGGATCTCAGCCTTATTGAGCAGCGGCAGCCCCGATAGTGCGTCGAACGAGTCAGCACTGTCCGGGTTCACCCCGGCCTCACGAAACCGTCGCCGGTAGAAATGGGTGTTCGCCCGGGCATGCTGCAGGAGCCTCTGGAGCTTGGCACGCTGTAACGTTCGGAGGTCGTCGGGGGATGCCCACTGCCATTCTTCCAGCTCCCGCAAATAGCGAAACGTCCTCCGACCAAGTAGGCGTTCGTGGGCGGGACAGATAAGGTGACGAGCAATGAACGGGAGCATGCAGATTCCAACCGTTGGCGTACAGAGAGCTACGCCCTTCGACCGATAAACGTTCTTCGCACGTGAAGAGCTCTTCGATGCGTGTGTTATCGGCGTTTGCGAGATGCGAGATTGGCTGCGCGCGGCCCATCCTATCAGCCGCGACCGATATCGAGCGCCCGCGCGCCTCGACGAACGCCGCACACGCTGGACCGGAACGCTTCACGCCGATTGCCTCGACGATAGCACGTAATCCGACTACGGTGATGCAATGAGCCTGCGGGAGAAAGCGGTTAAGGGGATCCTGTGGTCAGCCATCCAGAACTGGGGTTCCAATCTGCTTTCGCTCGCGGTTTTCCTCGTGCTTGCGCGTCTGTTGGATGCGGAAGCGTTCGGCCTGGCCGCCATGGGGTTTGTGTTCACGGGGTTCATGGCGGTGTTTCTACGCCAGGGATTCGGGCAAGCTATTGTCCAACGGGCCGACCTTGAGCCGGAACACCTCGACACGGCATTCTGGATCAACGTGGCGACCGGCGTCGTGCTGACGGCGGTCGGGATCGCGGTAGCCGACCTGGTCGCCGCCCTGTTTCGCGAGCCCGAGCTGGCGCCGGTGGTCCGCTGGCTTTCGCTTAGCTTCCTGATCGGCGCGTTCAGCAACACGCAGCAGGCGGTCCTTCGGCGTCGCCTTGCGTTCAAGAGCCTGGCGATCCGATCGCTTGCGGCTTCGCTTGCGGGCGGATGCGCGGGGGTTGCCATGGCGTTTACGGGATGCGGTGTCTGGAGCCTCGTCGGGCAAAGCCTCACCCAAAGCCTGGTTGGCGTTGTGGTCCTTTGGTACGCCTCGGAGTGGCGACCGGGGTTTAGGGTTTCAAGCAGGCACGCCAGGGACCTGTTCTCGTTCGGGCTCAATATAATCGGCATCGAACTTCTGACCTTCGTCAACCGCCGATCGGATCATCTTCTGATCGGGTATTTTCTCGGTTCGGTCGCTCTGGGGTATTACACTGTCGCCTACGGGCTTGTGCTGCGGGTGTTGCAGATGCTGACGCAGACGGTCTCGCCCGCATCGCTCCCCATGTTTTCCCGGTTGCAGCATAGCCCGGATCAGATGCGTCATGCTTTCCTGACGGCCACGCGTATGATGAGCCTCCTGGCGTTCCCCGTCTTCCTGGGGATGTCCGTCCTGGCTCCGGATCTGGTGGTAGCTCTGTTCGGCGCGAAGTGGGTCACGAGCATCCCGGTGATGCGTGTCCTGGCGTTCATCGGGATGCTGCAATCCGTGCTCCATTTCAACGGCGCTGTAATGCTTGCGTCAGGGAAGCCCTCCTGGCACTTTGGGCTGACGCTTGTCAATGCGCTGGTCAATGTTGTTGCCTTTATCATCGTGGTGCGGTGGGGTATTGTCTGGGTGGCGTCCGCCTACGTGATCCGGGGCTACGTGCTCTCACCCCTGACCATGTGGGTGACTCAAAGGATCATTCGCGTGGGATTCGGGACGTATCTTAGCCAGTACGGAGCTTCGCTTGTTGCTTCGCTGGGCATGGTGGCGGCGGTTGGGGGGGCCAGGTACTCACTCACCGGCGTGGTAAGTTTACAAATATTATTGCCATTGTGTATACTGGTTGGCGTGGTTGTCTATTCACTGACTGTTCTCTTGATCGCCCCGAGGCTCGCCCGGGAGGCGTTTGACCTGTCGCGCCTGGCCCTCACAGGCGAGCAGAGAAAGGATATCTGAACAGCGGCGCTACGTATGTTGAGATGACAGCGCGAATCGACTGAACCAGGGGAAGACCCGCATCGGAGTTGCGGTTGCGGATTCACGGTTAGACCCGATCTTGGATCGATGTAATGAATCCTAATATCGTCATTCTTGGCGTACCTCGTTCCGGAACGTCTATTACTGCCAGTATGATCCGAGCCCTGGGATGGAATTATGCCCCTGATTCGAACTGGGGTGGGGAGTCCAAGGCCCTCCTGGCGATCCACCACAGCATGATTGATCGCGACAAACGCGCCTATGTCGCCGAGCGTTTTGACGAAAGAGCCGCTAGAGAGGTCCTTCGCGATCTGAAAGCCCCTTGGGTTCTGAAAGATCCTACTTGGTCATTCACCCTCCCCCTCTGGGAGCCCCTGCTTCGGGAAGCCAGTGGCGACCGACCATTGGTCCTGATTTGGTCGACACGAGATCCCAGCAAGGTGGAAGCGAGCTGGAGACGCAGGACCGGATTGCCGGCTGCTGGCAGCCAAGTCCGTCCCGACGGGACAATCGCCGGCAAGCGGAGCGACATTACAATCCCAGAGTTTTACGCCCAGGCCCAGCGGACCTTTGAGAATTGGGATGGTGTCAAGATCCGAGTGGATCTTGCCGATCTCAAGAAGGCAGCCGCTCTTTTCGACACATCCTGGTACCGTGCCATCAAGAGGCGTTTCAGGACCTGGCGTGGCTTCACAGTTGCCCGGGCGAAAGCCCGCCTGGGGGCAATCATTCGCAGGGGTTGAAGCTCAGTCCCAACACGAGACCTAGGACAATGGCCTGTGTCTCTGTCGGCATTGGAAATAACCAGTGAACATCACGCAGAGGACATGAATGAAGACTATACTGGTCAGTACATCGAGCCTGTGGAACTGTGGTGACGATTTTATCCGTAGAGGTCTGTTCGATTTGATGAAGCTTCGACCACTCGTGCCAACGATCTGGTGGAATAGGGCCTACGGAGTTGCACCGACCTTTGCCAATGACCTACGCGTCAATCTGCCTGCAACTGATTATATTCTCATTGCAGGTACGCCCGAATGGGTTGACAGGAACGAGGAACTCTATAGATACTCTCTGCGTCACGACGTGCCGATCTCACTTGTAGGTGTTGGGCTGCGTGGTTGCATCAGGTTGGCTTCGCAGCGCAGACTTCTTGAGAGGGTGGCCGAATCAGGCCTTGTTGAAGTGTGTCTGGCGCGTGATAGAGTGGCTCTTGGTTTCCTTAGGGATTGCGGGTTCAAAGATGTCGGGATGACGCTTGACCCCGCATTCTTCATGCAGCCACTCAGTACGGAGAGAACTCATAACATCCTATGTTGGCGAGATATTGCTCGACGAGGCCCCCGCCCTTTGGGCCGACCGCTTCCGTGGCTACACTGGATGTCTCGGGGCAAGAGGAGAAGCAAACGTATGGCACTGATGTACAATCGTCTCATGCGGGAAGTGTTCTCTTCAATGGCCGAGCCAAAGATAGTAACGGTACATGATAATCGCGAAATCAGCATTGCTGAGCAACTCTTCGGTCCAGAGCGCGTGTTTTACTCCACCGATTACAGGGAACTTCTAAAGGTATACTCGACGGCTATGAGCTACGTAGGTTCACGGATCCACGGCGCCATCGCGGCAGCTATCCATGGAGCTCATTGCCATCTGATCTATGCAAGCATGAAGGCCGGTGTTGTTCAGAACAGCGTGGAGCTGTTAAGTCGTCACGTTGATGGTATTGGGGAGAGCATCAAAGTGAGTTTCCTTGCGGATGGGAATGTCGACGCTGGTAGTGTGGGGGGCGTCTCATTTGACCATGTTGCTCTCTCGGTAGCGCTGCGGAAGGAAGGGATCCGGACCAGGAAGAGGCTGATGGAAGCACCGGAGTTGCGGAAATACATGCAATGAAATGGTAGGCCTATTGGCCCAATGCATGCGGCAACGAAGGAAGACTGCCGCACAAGGGGGTGTCTTAATGACAGAACGGAAGTGGGCCGCCTATGCGAAGACTCGCAACCTCTCGCGTAATCGCCTCCTAATGGCCAGGCATTCGGAACTTGTAGATCATTTTGTGGGCATCTTCGGACAGGTGGACACCAGTAAGAGGGTCCTTGATATCGGGCCTGGGAACGGGTTCTTCATGGTGCTTCTCCGGGAACTCGGCTTCAGCCAGGTTGAAGGCCTGGAAGTATCCCCTGTGTTCCTTGATGTGTTACGATCAAAGGCCTTGACGGCTCAACCCGGCGACATTGCTGCAGGAACGGGCCTGGAGAAACTGAGCCCCCCCTACGATGTGGTGCTCCTGATGGAGATTCTCGAGCATCTTGAGGATCCGCTGCGGGCCTTGAAGCACGCGAGAGGCTTGCTCGCTGACGATGGCTTCGTGTACGTAACCGTGCCCATATGCGACTGCATCTTTGACCGTGTGGGACGGATGGTGCGCGGGACATCGCGGGCGGAGCAGGTGAAACGCATCGATGAAACACATCTGCATGCATTCTCACCCCCTCAAATCAAGAGCTTGTTGGTCCAGTCGGGCTTCACGGTCAAGGCGACGTATCGGATATCCATGAGGCCACCTCTGTTTACGAGATATTCTCCGGGGCAAAGGTCTTACTTGCTCCTCAGGGCACTGTTACCTGATGCCTTCCGGGGCTATTTCCTGTGCGTGGTTGCAGACGGGCGAGATAGGAGCTAGTATAGGCGACGGGAGTACCTCGTCTTGTGCAAGGAATACTTGGTCATACACCAGTGATGGAACGCGTTGTTGAGGCTGTGTATTACTTCTGAACCATGACGCCGGCACAGTTAATGAAATGGCTCTGGCACCGTTTTCCATTCAAGGAGGGCGTGCTGGAGGGCGTCTCCTATCCCAAACGGGTGTTGCGCAGACTTCGTCTACAGAGATACCGGCGGAAAGCGCACCGCCCTCTCGTTTCAGTCAAAATACTGGTGGTC
>JBARRC010000012.1:0-3255 GCA_049644045.1 Phycisphaerae bacterium | reverse complement strand
CGTAGCGCCCGGAACGATGTACTCGTGATACACGTAGAGGTCTTCGTAGATGCTCCAATCCCGGAAGTCCGGACCATCACCACTCGGAAGATCGCATCGCAGCGTGGCCTTCACGAAGTCCGGCGGGCTGGAGCCCGTAGTGGCGGCCTTCTCGCTCACGTCAGTTGGGTCGGTGACCCACATGTGCTGACCGTCACAATTGGAACCCGGAATGTCCACAAACGTGACCCGGATCGCCATCGGGTTTGCATAGGGCTCACCCTCTACAAGACCGCCGTTGAACGCCAGGTATCGGTTCCTGGTGCCGTTGGTGCCCTGCTCGACCACGCACGGCTCCGGGAGAGCCGGGTCGGGCACCGGGTGGTCGCAACCGCCGCATGTGATGTTGAACACACCGGCAGCCTGGTCACCGGTGTCGGGCTCCTCGTCCTCTGCCCATCCGGCGATCCGAATGGTGTAGCACCTGCCCGTCTCGACGAACTTCGAGATCGTCGGTGGGCCGGCGCCAACACCACACGTATCATCCGCGCCCTGACCGTACTGGACCGATGTGCCGTCCGGGATCGGGCAGTCACAGGTGTTCAGATCTGCGGGGTTAAAGTAGATCGCGATGATCCCGTCGTAGTTGGGGCCGTCGCACATGTTGACGGTCATAATCCCGGTGCAGGTTGCGGTGTACTCATACCAGATGTCCTTTCCGAACCACTGCGAGCCACTGTCGCACTGGACCGGGTTCGGACCATCGGTGTCCGCACACTGGTTGGAGAAGTCGTTCGGCCCGTCGACCGCGGTCAGCATGCCGGCCAGACACACATCGCCGTCCGGTGGCGTGTCGGGACACAACGGCGTGTCGGTGCAAGCCATACCCCAGTCCCATCTTCCACCAAGGTCCCCGTCCTCGAACGGAGCACCCTCGCAGTCGTTGAGCGTCTGGTCGTCCACGCAATCGCCGAGCGGATCGCACAGACAGCAGCGGCCCAGTGGCGCGTCGGGGCTTTCAAGCGTCTGATCGATGCAGAACGCCATGTCATACCCTTGGGCGTCACTCGCCTCCCACGCCTCGTTGTAGTCCACCATGTGCCAGTTATTGCCACCTTCGTAGTTCGCCATCCAGACCCAGACACAGGTGTTGGGATCCGGATTGGTGGTGTCGTTGTCGACAGCGAGCCAGTAGGTCTGCCCCACGCTCAGTCCGGTGATCGGATTGGCGTTGAACTTCAGCGAGATCATCCAGGTATCGTAGTAGTCGTTCTCCTCGTGCATCCCACGATACCACTTGCCGTCCGCACCCGCACCCGTCTCGGTCAGAACCCTCCAACCATCACCATTCTCGACGACGTTCCCTGGGACACCGGCATTGTCATCGTAGATGGTGACGGTGTAGCGGTCCTCGACTTGCGGCACGCAATCGGTTATCGGAACGTGATCATCGCCGACGCAGGCGCAGTCGATACGCTGACCGCCTGGCAGGTGCGTATAGATCCACCCACCATTCACGCAAATCTCACTGACCGTAGGAGCGTTAGCTACGAAGTCCTCCGCCCGGCGGAGGTTCTCGGTGTCGCCCGAGTCGGTCCGGGCGCCGAAGATGTGGTCGGGTTCCAGGCAGTTGTTGGGAGACTCGATCGGGCAGATCGGGCATGGATCGTCATCGCACGAGGCACCGCCGAGGTAAGTACCGCTTTTCGGCGGGTTAACGCAGTCGTCGTAAGTCATGGGTGCTCGGTCGGGCACTTCGTCCTCGCACACGCCCGGCTCGAGACAACACGCACCCTCCAGGCATTGGCCTTGAGGACCAGTGCAAACCGTATCCGGGGGATCCTCATAGCCTCCCCACCAGCCGGCCCTCGCCTCGCAATCGAGCTCGTTCAGATCGTCGCACTGCGGCTCGCAGGTGCCACCGGCGACGGCACAATCGCCATCGTTCACGCATACCACATCCGTGTCCCCGGTACACCCGAGGTAGCAGCACGCGGTCACCGGGCATTTCTGGACCAGGATGTTGAGCTGGTACGTACCGCCGGGCGGCGATGCATAGGTTCCGTCGGGCGCCGAGTAGAGCGGGTAGTAATAGACTCCCGCATCGAGCGGCCCGAACGTCATCCACAAGTTGTCCTCGTCACAGAAAGGAGCGCCACGCGCGGCACTCTCATTGTCTTCCCCGATACCAATCGGCGGGTCTATGCCGGCGGTCTGCAGAATGATCTCACACGGGCACCCGGTGTACAGGTTGGCCCACCCCGGCCGGAAGACCGGATCCGAGCAACAAAGCTGGACTCGCACGTTCGCGCACTCGGTAATGCTGAACGCCTCCCACCAGCCTGGATCCTTCGTGGTGCCGTCCGGGTTGAAGATGCCTGAGTCGCACCACCCATCGTTGTAGTCGTCGAACGTGGCGGTGCTGTTGTTGCCGGTCAAGGTCGTCGTCTTGACGCTGAAGTCCTCAGGAACCTGGATGATTTTGACATTGACCAGGCTGCAGTTGTCGCCCTGACTCGAGGCCCCCGTCTGCGGGCAGCAGTTCGGGTCGCAATTCGTCGCGAAACCCCGGCTCCCCTCGTTCGACCACCCGAATTCATCCTCGCAGGTGTTGCCAATCCCGACGGCCTCGCCGCACTCGGCCTCCTCGTCGTCCGGGTTACAGCAAGCCTGCGTGGCGCACGCGGTGGCAAGATCGAGGCACGTCTCGCCGACGATGGTGCACTGGTACACGGGCGGAACCCCCGACCAGCACGGCAGCAGGCTGATGCTGCAGATCTGATCCTGGCAGGCACCCGGGACGTCACTGCAATCGTCGTCGCCATCGCAGGGTTGTCCGAAGTTACCCGGGTTGGTGCACAGACCGCAGGGGGTGCCGATGCCCATGAACACGTTGCCCTGAGCCGCACAATCCCACGGCAGTTGATGCGAGCAGGTTCCAGCCACCACGTCGCAGCACGCACCCTCGGGCGCTGCCGTTTTTTCGCCAATAAGCTCGAACGCCAGGATGTCGGGAACGTCGTCGCAGGTGCCGTTGGGCGTCGGCGGCGTACCGGTACAATCGGCGTCACCGTTGCGCCGGTCGCACCATTCGCCGTCGCGATCGCCGCCACTGCACTGGCCGAGGACATCGGCGTCCACGACACTGCCGTTCACGAACAATTTGGTCGTGTCGTTCGGGGCTGTGGCATGTCCGACGTCCACCTGATCGGTGGAGAGCCAGGCCACCCTTCCGCCCGGACCGAAGTTCGTTGCGACCGAAATCGAGACGACACC
>JBARRC010000011.1:0-4916 GCA_049644045.1 Phycisphaerae bacterium | reverse complement strand
CCCCTGGTCTTTGGCCTTGGACCGCTTCCTCCCATCGGATGCCTCCAAGGTCAACACGGACGGGCTCACCTCAAGCCGGTATGGAGCGTTCCCGCGTATGTTGACCTTAATGTCCTTTTGCGCCTCGATATTGGTCTTCAGCGTGACCGATTCTCTGACCGGACCCGGCCGAAACGGTGGCTTCGCGGTCACATGAAGCTCGAAGACCTTCCCGGGCGTTTTCTCGACGAGGTTCGCCTCGAGTGTACCGCCGGAAGGAGAGCCGACCTCTAGTGAAAGGGGCGTCTCCGTGTTGTTCGTGATCTTGATCACCTTCTCCCTCGGCTCCGCACCGTAGAGCTTGCCGAAGTTCATACTGGTTGGCGCAAGATCCACATATTGCTTCACCTCGCCGCGCAATCGCAGCCGCAGGTTCGGCGTGGCGGGGTCATTGCATTCGATCGTAATACCCTTCTCATATTTTCCGCGTAACTTGGTGCTGGCAAGCTTGAAGGGGAACTCGCCCGACTCGCCCGGTTCGAGCTTCCTGGGGTATTTCCCGGCGACCGTGCAACCGCAGCTCGGCCTCACCGCCATGATCTCGAGCGTCGCATCCCCTTCATTCTTGATGGTGAAAGCGTGATCGAGGATCGGGCCTACCCATTTCGTGCCGAAGTCGTGGACCGGTTCCTCCGCCTTGATCACGGCCCGGGGCTCGCCCGGGCCGGGGACGCGCACTCCCGTGGGATTGACGCCCGGCTTTGCACCGGTCGATTCGCTCTTGTCCGGAAGAGTGCGTACCGGGCCTTTCGGTACCACGTCGCTGGGGATGGGCTTTTTAGGAGGCGGCTTGAGCGCCAACGCACCCGTCGTCCAAGTGGCAGCGACGGTGAACGCCAGAACGACACAGACATTCCAACCGCCCCATGGCGGACGGCTGGTCCGGTTGACACGCGTGTTGTAGCGCCGCGCACCGAAAACGCGGTCAAACAGCTCAGTTCTCATGATAGGTTATCCTTCGTTTCTAATGAAAAGATGATGCCGGTCCTCCGACGGATCGACTGCACTCATACCTCGGGGAATGGGCCAAACCGTCGAAACCCCCCGAATCGGTTTGGCATGTCCGGCCCATCCGTAACCCTGCAAGATCAATGTTTATACCTCACATCCACCGGTCAACGCAACCTGACAAGCGCTTTGTTACTATGGCGTTACCGTCACTTGATGTATCGTTTGCAGCATTCGCTCGGTCATGCGACGATGGTAGACGTGACGCAAATGTTACCATTCAGGCAGCGGGCTGTTCTGCTGGTTGGATCGATCGGTCCACTGGGGCATTTGCCGGCTTCGGGCACGGTCACGGTGGCTGTGGTGGGCATACCCCTCTTCTGGCTTATGCACGATTGGCCACGGGTCGTGTACGTCGCCACCACACTCGCGTTCACGGGAGCGTCCGTGTGGCTCCATCACATCGGCGATCGGATCCTCGGTGAGAAGGACAGTCGCACGCTGGTATGGGATGAGTTGGCGGGTTTCTTGTTTGCGGTAGCCTTTTTGCCTTTCACGTGGCGGGTCGCTGTTCTCGCCTTCCTCATCGAGCGCGCGATCGATATTATCAAGGTCCCCCCAGCCAACTGGGTGGAGAGGCACTGGCCGGGTGGATGGGGCGTGGTAGGTGACGATGTCATCGCCGGCATATACACCTGCGGGATCATCCACATGATCATTCAGATCGCACCGGCCTGGGTTGGCCTTGGCTAACCCCTTCGTGGTGCTATCTTCATCCTCGAGATTCCCTTCGTTAATGTGGCAGCGTCACCATAGCCCCAGTTGATGTGCGCGGCGTCGAAGACCGGCCCCTCCGTACAGCAGAGGCGATAACGCCAGCCTTCCGCATCGGTCTCATCGTGGACGGGAACGACGCAAGACTGACACATTCCGGTGCCGCAGGCCATAGAACGCTCCTTGCAGACGTAACATTCGATGTCGCGCGCGAGGCAGTACTGCGCGACAAACCGCATCATGGGCTCCGGACCGCATGCGTAGACCACAAGCTCGTCGGAGGCGGTCGGGTTGGCGCTGTGGAAGGCCGCCATGGCCGCCCCGACGTGCCCGCGAAAACCCAGCGAGCCGTCGTCGGTGCTGATGACAACGGGCGCGTCGTTTTCAGCGAACTCTTTGCACGAAGACGTGGCGCGGCTCGCGTCGTTTGCCGGCAAAGCGCCCGGATTGACCGTAAGTGCCAGTAGATCGGCGGTCTGTGCGCCGCAAAAGGCGACGATGTGCTTGCCACGTTCGTGCAGCGCCTCTGCAAGCCACAGCATCGGCGGCAGACCCACCCCGCCGGCCGCCAACCACGCGACCGATTTGCGGTCGTGGATGGGGAATCCGTTGCCGAGCGGTCCGAGAACGCTGAGGCAATCTTTGATCTTGAGCGACTCCATCCAACGCGTGGCGAGCCCGACCACGCGATAGATGACATCCACGTAAACAGCATCAACAACGTCCAAGGCCCGTGTCAGCCCGGCGATACTGAACGCCCGACGCAACAGGGGTGTTTTGCAGCCGGCCTGCCACTCATCCCACGCGGTGCGCGAAGTTACGTGGCGGGTGCGATAATCGGAGTACGATTCGGTATCGGGCCTGAGATGAACAAACTGACCGGCACAAGCGCCGGGTAGCTCATTAACGCGAAACGTCAGGCGGTATTGCTCACGGCAGAGCCGTCTATTGGCGGTAACGGTTGCGGTTTGGATGATGACTTTATGATCGCGCGTGATTTGTACCCCTGCTCGACGGTCCATCGGGTTTTGGCGCGCGTCGCGTGGTGCGCCAAAAAAACTTCCGAGATCGGAGCTTAGCTGCGATCCCGGAAGTCCGCCACGGCTAAAAAAGCCGCATATTCAAGCACGCCATTGCGCTACTGCATTAGCGCGACGTCGACAGCGCACAACGAGATTGACATTGCTTTTAACCGAAAGAATCTGGGATGTCAACGCCTATTTACGCTATAAATCACACAGATTGCAATGCTGTAACCACTTTGTTTTCAGTGAGTTACGTATAGTAAGGCCACGGCTTCCGTACAAAAAACTACATTGTGCGGTGCAAGAAAGTGACGTAGCGAAACGGGGCGCGCCGCCTGCGGCGCCGGTTGCTGGCACCATCATCGCAACCGTATCGCACGAAGGACATACATGGTCTATCATGGATGGCTGAACCGATGGATAGGTGAAGATGGCCCAGGAACGTCCCAACCGGCTAACTGAATGGCTGTTGCTCACTCGCAAGCAAGTACCGGTGGTGCGGCAGCACTTCGAGAATTGGTTGGCTGCGGTACGCGAGGAGCCGGCGCTGGTCTGGCAGACCCCGGCCGTCCGATATGCGACCTACGGCGCGGGCGGGCTCATGCTGGTGTGGATTGCGACTTGGGTTGCAGGCGGGCTCGCTCCGCCGTTACCGGAGGATGCGAGGCCCGCAACGAGGGCTGATTTCCATGTCGTGTGCACGAACCCTGAGTGCGGGTACCATTTCGTGATTCATCGTAAGTTGGGTTTCCACGGATTTCCCGTAAAATGTCCGAGATGTCAACAGAAAACGGGCACGCAGGCCCGGCGCTGCAACTCGCCAACCTGCCGGGGAAGATGGGTTGCACCGGAAAAGATCGAAGGTGAGCTTCACTGTCCTGTATGCGGCGGTCGATTTTGGGAATAGACATGACTGAGAGTATTGTTCTTCTTTGTGGTACGGCGGCGTCGATCGGGTTTTTGCATACTCTGCTGGGGCCGGATCATTACCTGCCGTTCGTCGCCATGTCACAGGCCGGAAAGTGGTCTTTCCCTAAAACGCTTGTTATTACCGTATTGTGCGGCCTCGGCCACGTGCTCAGTTCCGTCGTGTTGGGGCTTGTCGGCATCGTCTTCGGCGTGGCGGTTTTCAAGTTGGAAGCCGTTGAGGGCTTCCGGGGCGATCTTGCCGGGTGGCTGCTGCTTACGTTCGGGCTGGTGTATTTTGCGTGGGGTGTTCGTCGGGCGATCCGTAATAAACCGCACACGCATGCGCACCTTCACGCAGACGGCACGCGGCATTCGCACAAGCATGTGCATGCGGCCAACCATGTCCACGTGCATGAGCCCGATGAGCCGGCAAACAAGCACGATGTGAACAGGACGTCAATGACGCCATGGGTGCTCTTCACGATCTTCGTGTTCGGCCCCTGCGAGCCTTTGATTCCGATTCTCATGTACCCCGCAGCCGAGGGGAGCACGTTGGGTGTCATTGTGGTGGCGACGATCTTCAGCACGGTCACGATCGCCACGATGACGACGATCGTCGCGCTCGCCTACTTCGGGACGGGCTTATTCTCTTTCTCGCGCCTGGAGCGCTACACCCACGCCCTGGCGGGCTTCGTCGTGCTCCTATGCGGTGCGGCCATCAAAGCGGGGTTGTAGGCTATAGGGTGCATTCCGATGCACCACCCATTGCTGTGAAAAAGGATGAGTGGGCTTGCGTGCGCCCGCATGTAGCGCCGCCCCTTGTGGGCGGCGCATCTGTCGGCGCAACGCCGCTCTGGGACCGTGACAGAATCGGCAACGTCATCGCCACCATGCCCCATGCGGACACAGCCGGGACCCCTGTGGTGTTGATGGTAAACAGGCCCGAATCGCCCCAGCCGAAGTCGATGCTCATGGCCGCGCTGACCACCACAAGGGTGAATATGGCCGCTAACAAGGTTGTTTGATTCATCCTAAACACCGATTTTCGCAGAGGGGTTTGGCGTCAACCGGATATAACATCTGCCTGTCGTCTTTTCACTGAAAGCTGAGCCCGAGTTTTGCCCGATCGAAGGCGGGCAGTGAACCGGGAAGCTCGTCCCACGGGACGGCTCTCAGAATCGGATTGTGAGCGCGGCGGGGATACACCACATTCACCGCGCC
>JBARRC010000010.1:0-12545 GCA_049644045.1 Phycisphaerae bacterium | reverse complement strand
GTTGCCGTCGTCCACGGTGTAGGTGAACGAGTCCGTCCCGGAGAAGTCGGCGTTCGGCGTGTACGTGAACGTCCCGTCCCCATTGTCGACCACCGTGCCATTGGCGCCCTGGGTGAAGCCGGTGACGCTCAGCGTGTCACCCTCGGGATCGGTGTCGTTGGCCAGCACGTTACCTGTCGTGACGGCTGTATCCTCGGTCGTACTGACCGCATCGTCCACCGCGTCGGGAGCGTTGTTGCCAGCCGGGATCCCGCCGGGATTGTATGTGCCTTCCGCCGTGGTGATGTTTTCGACGTTGCTGTAGTTGACTGTGAAGGACTGGCCACCACCGGGCTCGACAGTGATTGTGGATCCATCATCATTGATCTGATTGTCAGTGAACGCGCTCAGATCGATGGTGTTGGTGCCGCCGCCACCGTCAACCGTGTAGGTTGCGCCGTCGGACGGATTGCTGAATGCGAACGTGTCATCATAGTCGGAGCCAATGACGCCTTCAATGCTGGTCAGGGTGTCGTCGCCCCCGCCGCCGGTTGCCGTTCCGGTTGTCAGATCAACGGTCACGCTGGCGGTTGCGTCCGAGTAGTTGACGGCGTCAGTGCCTTCGCCACCATCGAGGGTGTCGTTGTCAGGACCTCCGTACAATTCGTCGTCACCAGCCTCGCCGAACAGGCTATCCTGGCCACTATTCCCGTGCAGCGTGTCGTTGCCGTCTTGCCCGAACAGGGTGTCGTCACCACCGAGACCGTCGGCGACATCGTTGCCTTCTGTACCCGTGTACGTGTCGTTGCCTGCCGTCGCACCCTCCAGCGGATCGCCGGTGTCCGAGTCGACCCAGGTTGCCGACAGCAGGATGCGCGGTTCGAGGGTTTCGATGCGCAGAGAGGGACTGGCTGGCGATGATGCATGACGTTCCGAGTGCACACCGCACTTTCTGTTCTTCCTTTCAAGGGCTTTTGCTCGGAGATTCTTCTTCTTTCTGGACATCAATACCTCCCGCCGGATCACGCATACGCAGCGGATCACCCAATGGCAACCAAAGTTATGAGACCGACACACCGATAACGGTGGCCATGTCAAACGTACGAAACACACGCAGGTCGGGCAAATGGCGAACAAGCCGCTTTTGGGGACGTTGAGCATTAGAGTCCGCATACTATGGACGCGCCTCTCGACCCTGGAGAAGCGGGACGCGGGTTTCGGGGCAAGTATCGCCTATTGAATCACCGATAACATGGGTGATGTTGACGACCCCTCACGCAATGGCGGGGTGGTGGGTTCTTTGCGCTGAGCGAATCTTCAGGATGACAACGCCCCGATGATCTCCCTGACCGTCGAGGCCCATCGCGAGCAGATGCTGCGATGGCTCGAGGCCGACCGCGGCTACGAGTTCTTGACCGTGGCCGCGCCCTATCTCGATGCATGCCCTGACGATCACTACGTGCGGCTGATGGCGATCCGGGAGTACCTCAAGCTTGACCTCGTCGTGCCCGCCCGGGAGCTGCTCGACGTCGAGTTGTCCACGGTCGAGCTTCCCCCTGAGCTCACCACCATTCGAGAATCGCTTGCGATGGTCGGGGGCGCACCGATTCCATGGTCGCGTCAGGCGGAACGTTTCGAAGCCAACCTTGCGGCACTTGGCAAACGGGGCGTCGCTGTGGCGCCGATTCGCGAAGCATGGACGGATAAGAGCGATCAGTACGAATGGTTCCGTGACAAGAACGGTCTAGATCAGGTGCGGATGCGCGACGGTGGCAACCGATGGCGGTGGATCCCGCGACTGGGTGATCACCGGGCCGTTGACGAGGCACAAGCCCTGCCGCAGGACATCGGCAAGAACACGCCCGGGCCCTATCTGTTCGAGGGGCTTGATCTGGGCTGGTATTTCGAGCGGGTGTACAAGGCTACGCAGGACACGTTTCTCGGATATAGCTGCGCATTGTTCGTCGTCGAGCCGGACGCGGCTGCGCTCGCGCTCGTGCTGCACTTGCATAACTGGCGCGAAATCCTTTCGGACCAGCGGGTGTTCTGGTTCATCGGCGATTCATGCACCGACGGATTGCGCCGGGCGTGGGACAACGATCTGGACCTGCCCTTCCCACGTCGTGGTTTTACCCTCAGTGGTTTCAGGGCTGCGTGCTCGCCTACCGCGGTCGAGGTCGTTCAGGAAGTGGTGAAAGCGCGCGAAACCGCCGTCTTGGAGTCTTTCCAGGATATCGAGAGGCATTATGCCCCGCACGACGTGCACCATTGGGCAAAGCGCTTCGACGAAGCGCTGTCCGGCCGGGGTGAACCGCTTCGCATCCTGGCTGCGGTAAGCACGCACACAACGTTCTTGCAGCACTCCATGCGCGACGCAAAGCGGGCATTCGAATCGCTCGGCCACAAGTGCATCGTTCTGACGGAGAAGACATCCTACCATACCATCGGCCTGCTGACGTACCACAACACCATCCGCGAGTTCGACCCGGACCTCTTCTTCAACATCGATCACTTAAGACCCGAGTTCGGCGGCATGCTACCGACAAATCTGCCGCTTCTGACCTGGGATCAGGACTTGCTGCCCCACGTGTTCACAAAGGCAAACGTGCAGGGCATCGGCAAGCTCGACTGTCTCGTCGGGCGATCAACGGACAAGTACATCGAGGCCGGGTGCGACCCGAGGCAGTGTCTCCACGCGCGCATCCCGACCTGCCCGGAACAATTCAGCGGTGAGCCGCTCACCGAGGAAGAACGCAGGCGGTATACGTGCGACATCTCATACGTCAGCCACGCCTCACAAACCCCACAGGCCTTCCACGAACAGGAACGGACCGGCTGCCAGGACTGCAAGCTCCAGGAACTGCTCGACACAATGTATAAGCTGACGCCTTCGGCCCTCTCCGAACATGGTGTGATGGCCGGCGACGTGGCGAAGGCCATACTCAAGGAGGCCTCGCAACGGTGCGGCGTCGCCATCCGCGACGAAGACCTCCACAACCGCCTCACCGGATGGTACCTGTGGCGGCTGGGGGATCGCCTCTTCCGCCACGAAGCCCTGGAATGGGTGGCTCAATGGGCTCGACAAGGCGGGCGAACGTTTCGCATTTATGGCAACGGGTGGGACAAGCACCCGACACTCGCATCCTATGCGGCTGGTCCCGCCCAAAACGGAAGGGAACTGCTCTGTGTATACCGCGCTTCGAGGATTAACCTGCAATTGATGCCCGCCGGGTTTCTCCATCAGCGCGTCTTGGACGGTCTGGCAGCCGGGGCGTTCTTTCTGGTGAGGGGAACAGGCACCGATCAGCGCAACCCCGTGTTTGCCGATCTATCCGCCGCGATCCGCGCGAAAGGGCTCAAAGGCGGTGACGAGGTGCTCGAACGCGGGGATAAGGCGCTCGCGACGGCGTTTCGTGAAGCGCTTCACGATCTGGGGCTAACCGAACGTGACGCAGAAGCGATGTTTCAGTTGCTGTCCAGGCGGGATCAGTTGGACTACCCCGCTGAGATATTCCCACGATTTAGCCTTGTCCGATTTGCCGACTACGATTCGTTCGCTACCGCCGCTGACCGCTTCCTGCAGGATTCCACGCTGCGTCAATCGATCGCAGAAGAGATGAGACGGGTTGTGCTGGAGCGCTTCACATACGAGGCCGCCATGCGACGCTTCCTGCAGTTCATCGCCGACTATTTCAGTGCCCGGGCGGCTGAGTTGAGCTCGTAGACCAAGGAGAGGAGAGTCCTGCAACACGGCGAGCCGACGCAAGAACTTATCCGACTACCTGCGAGCCGCGGGCTTCAGCCCGCGCGGTGCTCCGAAACCGAGTGCCCCGATACAGGTGATTCGAGGGGTTCCGGATGGGTGGCATGGTCAAGCGCAGCGCCGCCATGAGTTGGGTGTACTCGTTGATATCGTACAACATGCCGGCGCCCGTCTTCGACGGGCTTGGGCATGCCACCCGGCAATTGAGTAGTGTCGGAGCACGAGTACCTGCGAGCCGCGGGCTTTTAGCCCGCGCGGTGTTCCGAAATCAAGGATTGGGACGGATTCCAAAAAGTTGTGTTTGGAGCGAAGCCGATGGTGGCGAAAAACCTGCTGCCGATGCGAATTGCGGGATGTTGGTTCCGTCCACCGCTGGGCGACGAGGTGTTCGAGGGGATACGGCGCGGGCGGGCGTTCGAGCAGCACGAACGGGCGTTCACCAATGCGTTCCTTACGCCAGGGATGACCTTTTGGGACATCGGCGCGCACCTGGGGTTGTATACCGTGCTTGGTGCCAGGGCGGTCGGACCGCGCGGTGCCGTTTTGGCGGCCGAGCCGGACCCGTCGAACCGGCGTAGCCTGCGGGTCAACCTTCTCTTGAACCGGCAATGGCATGTGAAGATCGTACCGGACGCCGTGGGAGAACGGGTCGAAACCGCCGACTTCTGTTCGTGCCGCCAAGGCGCCTACAGCGGACTGAAGGTGGCTAAGGTCCCCGCGGCTGTGAGGAAGATCACGGTGCAGAAGACCACGCTGGATGCGCTCGCCGAGCGATGTGCTCGGCCGGCTGTGGACTTCATGAAGATGGATGTCGAAGGTGCCGAATTACTTGTATTACAGGGCGGACAGAAGTTTTTCGAGGACTTTCCCCGTCCGGTGTTGATGTGTGAGTTTTCCGACCGGCGTTCCGTCGCCTTTGGTCATCGATGCACGCGCATTTACAGCTGGCTGACCGCCCGCGACTACCGGTGGTTTTCATTCAGCCCCGACGGCAAGCTCGCCGCTGCTTTGCCCCAGGCGGAGTACGACTACGAGAATCTCGTGGCCTGTCCGGGCGAGAAGCTCGAACGTTTTTCCCGATGGTTTACTTGACCATGGCAAGGGAAGGCCAATCGCAAGCCGAAACACCGGACCTCTCCGGCGACCGCGACTTGGAGTGGACGTACGTGGCTGTCCGATTGGGCCGATACGTCCGTGAGAACAGCCGCGTGCTCGATTTCGGGTGTGGCAGCGGTGTTCTCGCCGTCGGCGCCGCCGGCCTGGGTGCCCGGGTGTTGGCCATCGATTTGATGCCGCGCGATATGCCCTGTTTGGACCCGCGTCTTACGTTCAGGCAGGTGGATCTGATGACGCTTGATGATGGGGAGGCACCGTTTGATCTGGTGTTGAACTGTTCGACCATTGAACACGTGGGACTCAGCGGCCGCTATGACACCGTTGAGGCACCCGATGGTGATCTGGAGGCGATGGCGAAACTCCGCCGACTCATGAAACCCAACGGGCACATGTTGCTGACCCTTCCCGTTGGACGTGATGCGGTGGTTCGGCCGTTGCACCGGATTTACGGTGCAAAGCGCTTGCCTCGCCTGCTGGAAGGGTATGAGGTCGTCGAGTCAAGCTTCTGGCGAAAGGATGCTCGCAACGTTTGGATTCCGTGTACGCGCGACGAAGCCGTCACTGAAGAGGGTCACGAACGCTACTACGCACTGGGTGCCATGGTCCTGATCCCATGCTGACACTGTTTACCGTTCCCAAACCGTTCGCAGGTCACATCGACGTGATTCAGCGCAATGCCATAGCCAGTTGGCGCAAGCTTGATCCTGTATGCGAAATCATACTGTGTGGAAATGAGGTGGGAACAAAGGAGGTGGCTGATCGATTCGCCGCCACGTGGCTGGCGGACATTGCCTGCAACCAGTATGGCACACCGCTGCTCGACTCGGTGTTCGAGCGGGTACACGCCGCGGCCTCGCATCCAACACTCTGCTACGTCAACGCGGACATTATCCTGCTGCATGATTTCATGGAAGCTGTTGAACGTATTGAATTCCCGACCTTTCTCCTCGTGGGGCAGCGTTGGGACCTAGACACTACGGAAGTGTGGGAGTTTGGCACCTCGGACTGGGAGGGGCGTCTGCGTCATTATGTGAGCGACCACGGCACGCTTCACCCCGCGACGGGCAGCGACTACTTCGTGTTTCCGCGCGACAGCAATCTCTGGCAGCTTCCACCCTTTGCCGTGGGTCGACCGGTCTGGGACAACTGGCTCATTCATCGAGCACGACAGCTCGGTGTGCCGGTTGTGGACATCACGCCGGTCGTGACGGTCGTACATCAAAACCATGACTATGACCATGTGCCCGAGGGGAGTGGTCGAGCCTGGCAGGGGCCGGAGGCCGATGTGAACCGCGAGCTGGCCGGGGGATGGAAGAATGTGTTTACACTCGCGGAAGCAACCCATGTGATGACGCGGGAAGGTGTTCTCTCGAAGGATGAAGGATGAAAAGCCAAAACGTCGAAGTGTCGACCCCTTGAATCCTTCTGGTTCATCCTTCATCCTTAGCCGTGAGGCAAACGAGTGCTGGTATGTTCCGTATTCTCCTTGTAAACCCTAAATATCCCATACCGCATCCACCGCTTGGACTCGGTTATCTGTCCTCCTATCTCAAAAGATACCTCGAAACGCCCGTCGACGTTCGCGTGTTTGACGAAACGGTTGACAAAGACCTATCAGGCGTGATTTCGGGATTCCAACCCGACCTTGTCGGCATTTCCATCGTTACTCCCACCTTCAGGCGGACTGTCTCACTGTGTGAGCAGGTTCGAGCGGCCACGACAGCCACCATTGTTGCTGGAGGGGTGCACATCACGACGCTCCCCGACTGCATCACACAGGGGCCGTTCGATGTCGGCGTGATGGGCGAAGGTGAGTCCACCTTCCTCGAACTCGTACAGCATTACCTGAAGACAGGGAAGATAACGAGCCCCCACATCGCCGGGATTGTCTATCAAGATAACGGGCGGCTTGTTCGCACGCCCCCCAGACCGCTTATCAAGGATATCGACACGATCCCCCCGCCCGACAGAGACCTTTTCGACATGAAACATTACAGCGGGCCGGGGCGTATGGTGCACGGGGTATATGCGAAGGGGACCTCCATGATGCCGTCCCGCGGATGCCCGTACGGCACGTGCGACTTCTGTTCCTCTAGTTTAATGTGGGGTGAGAGTGTGCGCTTGTTCTCCCCACGGTATGTCGCAGATGAATTGCAATCAGTTGTTGACGAATATGGGCTCAACTTCATTGTGTTTCTCGATGACAACTTCACCACCAGGCTCAAGTGGTTGGAGGAACTCTGTGTGCTGTTGGAGGAGCGCGGCCTGACGCAACGAATCCGTTTCGACTGCGAGTCTATACCCGCCTTCATGACAGACGCCAAAGCAGCACTTCTAAAGCGCATGGGGTGTGTGCGTATCGAGTTTGGATTCGAGTCCGGCTGCGACCGAGTGCTCAAACACCTCAAGTGCGGCAAGAGCCGCCTGGAGTATCATGAACGTGCTATCGACACCTGTCACAGACACGGTATCGCCGTCCTCGGGAACATGATCTGCGGGTATATTGACGAAACGCCGGAGGAACTTGAGGAGTCGATCAACTGGTTCCGCCGGCAGCCGATCGACTTTGTTGCCCCGCATCTGTATACGCCCTATCCCGGAACCCCTGCGTGGGACAAGTGTGTGGCCCTTGGGATTGTGGACCCTGATGACATTGATGAGGGAACATTTCATACGCACAAAGCGTCGCGCAATGTGGTTGTGAACACGGTCTTTCCGCCGGGCGAGCTCGAACGACGTTACCGGGCCATCGGCGAGGAGTTCAGACGCCGGAACAAGGTCATGGTGTTTGACCACGGCCTGTCCCAGGAAGAGCGCGTGACACTCTATGCAAAGGCATCCGAGCTTCCCGGCCCCACGGTGGAGACCAAGTCTGGTTGCGCCTTGCCCCACGCTATAGATCTCAGTCCCACAGTGTAGGGACGCTCGAGAATAGTCTATCCCCCGGACTTGCGTCCGGGGCTATTCACCGCCGCTGACCCGACCTACGGGATACCTATGCCTTGACCACGACCTCGCACTCCGGCAGCGCTTCAAGAAACATCCGGCCGTAGGGCTTTGTGCGCACGCGCGGGTCGAGGATCACGACGATGCCCTTATCTTCGCGCGAACGGATCAGGCGGCCCACGCCCTGCCGGAACTTGAGGATGGCTTCGGGAACTTGAAACTCCATAAAAGGGTTACCACCGGCTGCCCTGATCCGCTCGATCCTCGCTTCCACGATGGGCTGATTCGGAACCGCAAACGGGAGTTTCACGATGATCACGTTGCTCAGCGCCTCACCGGGCACGTCGACACCGGCCCAGAACGTATCCGTGCCGAACAGCACGCTGCGCGGCACCGAGCGGAACTTCCTTAGCATTAGCGAGCGCGGCATACCCGAACCCTGCACGAGCAGCGGCATCTTCTCTTGCTGGAAGAAGCCTGTCAGCAGATTGGCACATTGATTCATCATGTCATAGCTGGTGAACAGCACGAACGCCCGGCCGGCGGTCTTGAGTGCGTACTTCTTGATCGCGTCGCACGCGGCTGGGATGAAGGCCATCGGGTTGTTCGGGTCGGGCATGCGGGCCTCAACGTACACCTTGAGCTGCTTGCGATAGTCGAACGGTGACCCGAGCGCCAAGGGCCGGACGTCTTGCAGGCCGAGGCGGCTTCGCAGATAGTCGAACGGATCAGCCCCGGTTGTGGTCGTCAGTGTGGCCGACGTCAGCACGACGCTTTTGACTTTATCAAAGAGCAACGCCTTGATTTCCGGTCCGACATCGATGGGGCGACCGCCGAGTGTTACGCGATTTCGGGGTGCATCACGCACCTCCAGCCAGTGAACCCACCCATCCTGCCTCTGAGTGTGCCAGTTATCGATGGCTTTGCCCAGCTCGCGGCAGCGCTCGATCAGGCCGGCGAATTCGGAGCGGTCTTCCTCATTTTGCAGGTCGCCATGCACCTTGTGAAGATGATCGGACAACTCCAAGAGGGTGTCCGTCGCGCGTTGCTCGATCGGCGGCGGTTCCCGGAGTCGCCCGTTCCAATTCGTCTGTCCGGCATGCCAGACCGCCAGCTCGCTGAAGTAGCCACCAACAACCTCGCGGGTTCTCTTCACCTCCGGGACGATTTTCTCCCCAGGCCCGCGGAGCAGCACACCGCGCCCGGTTCGTTCGTTGTGCAGCGTGTTGAGCAGGTGGCGTACCTGATTGTTGACGACGCTGACGCCGAGATGATCGCCGGCGACGCGCTCCACCGTGTGGCCTTCGTCGAGAACAACGTAATCATAGCTCGGAAGAATCGAGGCTCCACGACGTCGTACGGACAGATCCGAGAACAGCAGCGCGTGGTTGACGATCAGGAGCTGAGCGTTGGCTACCCGGCGACGAGCGCGCTGATAAAAGCATTTGCCAAAGTGCGGGCACTGTCGCCCGAGACAATCGTCGTGGTCGCTTCTGACCAGATCCCAAACGGTCTCGTCGGGCTGCTTTCGCAGATCGGATAGCGAACCGTCTTTCGTCTTGTAGGCCCATTCCTCGATACGCCACAGCTCGGAAAGCTGTTTCTTCGTGCTGAATAGCTGTTTCTGTCGGCTGCTGGCGCGGGTGAGTCGTCGCAGGCCTAGATAGTTCGAGCGGCCCTTGACCAGGACGGCGGAAAACTCATTCGGAAAGACCGATCGCAGGAAGGGGATATCTTTCTCAATAAGCTGCTCCTGAAGCGCGATGGTGTGCGTGCTGATGACCACCCGTCCGCCCTGCTCCGTCACGTGCTCGATGGCGGGGATCAGATAGGCGAAGCTCTTGCCGATACCGGTGCCGGCCTCGATGAGAAGATGCTCGCCTTTCTCGAATGCATCCGCGGCAGCCTGGGCCATGTCGAGTTGCTGCGGCCGGACCTCGTACCCGGGCAGTCGCTTCGCTATGCGCCCACCCTTATCCAACATGTGCACGCGTGTTGTCACCAGCCTGACTCCACATCGGCGCTAGTACCGCGTTTCGCGAGTATTGCGACTATCGTCCTGAGCGAGCCGCAGGCTTTAGCCTGCGCGGATGTCCGCGCGGGCTAAAGCCCGCGGCTCGTTTAGTCGCGAGACTTCTGGAACGCAATACTAGACTCTCTCCGTCCACAACCAGCCTTATACTCGATGCTGCGCCAATCCGTAAAGTCGTCGGGTGGACCTTGTTTGCTGTTCAGGGCAAACCATTCTACACTGTGCACGATGACCGAACAGGCGCTTCGAGAACTGCTACAAGCCGTTCGCACGGGTGGAAAGTCCATTGATGAGGCGATCGGCCGTCTTCGGGCGATGCCCTTCGAGGATCTCGGCTTTGCCAAGATCGATCACCACCGGTCGATTCGATGCGGATTCCCCGAGGTGGTTTACTGTCAGGGGAAGTCACCTTCACAAGTCGCTGCGATCTTCGACTGTTGCGTCCAGGCCGGCACCAATGTGATCGCAACGCGCGCCTCGCGCGAGCTGTATGATGCCGTCGGGCCCGCTCACCCTCAAGCGGAATACCACGAGACGGCCCGCGCGATCACGCTCCGCCAGCAGGAGCCAATGCCATCCGAGGGCACGATCGCCATCGTCACTGCGGGAACCAGCGATCTGCCCGTCGCGGAGGAAGCACGGGTCACCGCGGAGATGATGGACCAGACCACGGCCACGTTCTACGATGTCGGCGTGGCCGGCATCCACCGGCTCCTCGCGCACTTTGAAGCCCTGCAATCGGCGAGCGTCGCTGTTGTCGTGGCCGGTATGGAAGGGGCACTGCCCAGCGTAGTGGGCGGGCTGGTGGATTGCCCGGTGATCGCCGTCCCGACCAGCATCGGCTACGGCGCGAGCTTCCAAGGCCTGGCCGCGTTGCTCGCGATGCTCAACAGTTGTGCTTCCGGCGTGACCGTCGTCAACATCGACAACGGATTCGGCGCGGGGTATACCGCCGCGCTGATCAACCGTTGCCGTTCCGCCAAGGGTGGACCAGCCGCACGAGGCCAATCATGCCATCGAACGTAATCATCACGCGCGAGATCGCTCCGGTTCCCGAACGCCGCGACGATGCGCACAAAGGCGATGTGGGCCGCATCGTCATCATCGGCGGCTGCTGCGATGAAGTCGTTATGGTCGGTGCGCCTGCCCTGGCGGCTAATGCTGCGTTTCGGAGCGGCGCGGGGCTCATCCAACTGCTGATTCCGGAAGCGATCCGCACCTCGGTGGCTGTGCTCGCGCCCTGCGCGACGACCCGCACCCTGCCGACCGACACCGATGGTCTGCTCGAGGCCGTCGCCGATTTTCGTGCGGATGTGGTCGCGTTTGGCCCGGGGCTTGGCGACTCGTTGACACCCGCCGTGGTGGCTGACTTTCTCACCCGCTTCCCCGGGCCCGTGGTGGTGGACGCCGACGGCTTGAACCGGCTGGCCGACGCGCCGCCGTTTGCCATGCCCGATCCGCAGCGCATCACCCTGACACCACATGCTGGTGAATTGCGCCGGCTCCTTGCCGCCCGCGGTCACGACCGCCCCATCGACAGCACGAACACGGCCCGTCGTGCCGCGGCGTGTGCGCTGGTTGAGGCCTACGGCTGCTCAGTGGTGCTCAAAGGACGCGGAACCATCGTCACCAACGGCCAGCGCCTCTACGCGAACGAGACCGGCAACGCGGGGATGGCTACGGGTGGGGCGGGTGATGTTCTGACCGGCATAATTGCCGCGCTGATCGGACAGCGGATGAAACCGTTTGAAGCGGCCGTTCTCGGTGTTTACCTGCACGGCCTGGCGGGTGATTTCGCCGCGGAGGAACTGGGTCGCTGGTCGATGACCGCGATGGATATCATCGAGTACCTGTCCGAGGCGTTTTCCGAGCACGACATGTCGGCGTCGGAGTGACACTTTATCCGCATAGCGGACCCTATTGTTCCGTTTTGATCCCCTTAACCGCCGCGTCGAGCGCCTCGGGGTATGGTGCGCAATCCATGGCTGTGTCGTAGTGCACCTTCTCCGCTTTGATCAGCTCGCATAGAGAAGTCGTGAACGAGCGCATGCCTTCACCCTCGTGTTGGGCGATGACGGAAGCCAGGTCCTCGCCTTTCTCGTGGAGGATTCGGTCCTTCACAGCCGGGTTTCTCAAAAGCACTTCCGTCGCCGGCCAGTAGGTGCCCTCGTCCATGCCCGGCACAAGCCGCTGACACATGATGGCCCGAAGGTTGTTCGCAAGCGAGGTGCGTACGAAGGCGTGGTCGGACGGAGGGAAGGACTCCAGAAAGCGGGCGAAAGTCTGCTGTACGTCAGCCAATGGGAGCGAGCCAAGCACGAGATGGCCCGTCTCCGCGGCCTCCAACGCCGCTAGCATTATTTCCCGATCGCGCATCTCACCCATCACAATGCAGTCGGGGTCCTGACGGGCCAGGTAACGCAACGCTTCACGGTAGTTCGGCACGTCGATGCCGATCTCCCGCTGCGAAATGATCGACCTTCTCGGTGTGAAGGTGAATTCGATCGGGTCTTCGATCGTGATAATGTGTACGCTACGAGTCTGGTTGATCTGCTCAACCATGGCCGCCAGCGTGCTGCTCTTGCCGGAGCCGCTCACCCCGCTGACCAGGATTAGCCCCTCGACATACCTGGTGATCGTCTGCTGGTAGACTTCCGGCAGGTTGAGGCTTTCATACGATAGGATCTGACTATGAACGCGGTGGATGGA
>JBARRC010000009.1:0-2567 GCA_049644045.1 Phycisphaerae bacterium | reverse complement strand
CCGCGGATCATCGTACCCGTATCCGACGAGGGTCCCAGATGTGGGGGAGGACCTGAAGACTACCCGCCGCCCAACCCCATCAATGATGCCGACTGGGACGCGATCGAGCACGCCATCTACCTTGTGTGGGACAATCGGGTGATCGTCTCGGCAGATGCATGATCTTGTTCTCCAACGTGGACACTGCTATAATAGATATGCTCTTGTTCGGTACTACCTTTAACGGAGAACATGTCATGGGCACGAAACGGATGATTTTAGGCATGATTGTTTTGATGGCGTTCGTTGGGACGGTGCGGGCAAGCCCGGTCACGTTCGAGTTCGTCGGCGAGATTACGTCTGTACGAGACGATGATAATCTTCTAGGCGGGGCCGTCACCGCGGGAAGCCCATTCTCGGCTTTGTATACGTTTGAATCGAGCACAGAGCCAACCACACCGGGCGGCGGCCTTTACAATGGCGCGATTACGGCCGTATCCGGGCACGTTGGGGAAATACCATTCCTCGGCCCAGTTGGTTCCAGCAATTCCATATTGATCTTGGATGATACGCCCAGTGGCGGATTCGATAACTACAGCTCATTTGTAGGTGTTGAGCTTCTCGGGGAGACATTGGGCTTTAGAGTGAATCTTCGTGATAGCACAGGGAATATCTTCACAAGTAATTCGTTGCCGCTGTTTCCACCTGCGCTCGAATTCCTTGATCCCGATTCCACTGGATTCAGACTCGGTAACAGTTCGGAGGACTTGGAGCTGGTGGGCGACATAACTGCACTTGTCCCGGAACCCGCGACGCTGCTCCTGCTGGGGTTTGGCGCATTGGGGGTAACAAGACGACGGGGCGGACGGACAGCAAGGATGAATTTTCCAACAAGGAGGTGATAAGATGGACTATTTCTATAGGATTCCACTGCTTTTGGCTCTGGGGGTGACCGCTTCGTTGCTCATAGCGACGGAGGTTAATGCTACGGACTGCAATAACAACGGCATCGAGGATACACTCGAACTCGCGACATGTCCGGAGATCGATCTGGTCTTCATCATAGATACCTCGAACTCAATGGACCAAGAACTCGAACCGCTTTGCGAGGACATCGACGGTCCGGAAGGGGTCCTTGCCCAACTTGCCGAGGCGGGTCTAACTGGCAATGCGGAGATTCGCGCCATGGCACCAGGAGGTGCAGGGTGCCCCTGTTGCACGGACACTGTGGCCAATGTGTACGGGACGAAAGCGCCGTGTCTGCCGGAGGTGCTCGGCACATGCGGGGGGTGTAATGAGGGCGACTGTGAGGACTGGGGTCCGGCCACTGCAATCGTCGCTGCGAACAGATGGTGGAAGTGGGGACCGGGCCCGCGAATCATCATACCCATATCCGACGAAGCTCCCAGATGTGGAAGCCCGATTAATGATCCGGGCGACGATCGGGACGCGATCGATCATGCCATCTACCTTGTGTGGGACAATCACGTCATCGTCTCACCGGTCGTTGATAGTGGTCTTATCAGGCCCCTGGCAGAGGCCTTCGTGAGCGGGGGTGCGCCGGGTGGACATGTGTTCGACATCACTGATGTTGACCTGGCAGATAAGCTTGCTGATCACATTCGCTCCACCTGCCCGGAGGACTGCAACGGCAACGGTGTGATTGACTCGTGCGATATCATCGACGGCTCAAGTCCGGACTGTTTTGCCTATCAAAGCGACTGCTGTATTCCACGGGCAGGACCGGGCTGCGATGATACAGCCACAGCGGACTGCGTCTGCAAGGACCCACCGGAGGGTTATGGGTTCAGCGACTGCTGTGACGTGGAATGGACTGAATTCTGCGCCACCGCTGCTGTGGCGTTGTGTACCGCGACCTGCGACGCTGTTCCGGATGGTGTTCCCGACGAGTGCCAGCCGAGCCCGGACTGCAACGGCAACGAGACGAAGGATGCGATCGACATCGCGACGGGGGCCAGCCTGGATTGCAACGAGAACTGCATTCCCGACGAGTGCGACCTGGAGTCAGGGACGAGCCATGACTGCAATTCCAATGGTATTCTCGATGAGTGCGACATTGTGGACGCGACGAGCTGCGACGTCGACGGCAACGGGATTCCCGACGAGTGTATTACGTGCTGCCTGTCGGAGTTGATTTGCGAGAACCTCGTTGAGGATACTTGCGTGGAGCGTGACGGCGAGCCGGGAGGACAAGGGTCGTGCTACGTTGATGCCTGTGTGAATGGTGCTTGCTGCATCGGTGAGGCTTGCACCCCTGAAAGACCAAAGGTCGTTTGCGAGGACCAAGGTGGTTACTATGCCGGCCCTGGCGTCTCCTGCTCACCCCCTGGGAATCCGTGTTTGACCGGAGCGTGCTGCACCGGCCCGGATCAAGAGGAATGCATAGATGAAATAGACGATCAGGATGTCACCAAGGCCGACTGCGAGGGGGTTTCCCCGTACGCCACGTACATCGGTGGGGCCGATTGCGACGCGGACCCGTGCGCGGGGCCGCCAGGGCCTACGGTTGACGCTCCAGACCCTGATCCCGGACTTCCCGACCAGGGGCACGGTACAAGGAACCGCTA
>JBARRC010000008.1:0-1623 GCA_049644045.1 Phycisphaerae bacterium | reverse complement strand
CTCTATTACGGCTATTGGGCTCTGCCTAGTGCCGAAAGCTCACCCATTGGGGATGTCCCGTGCGTTGTTAAAACTGACCTCCCGACAGCCTCGCCTGCTCACGATCTCGATCCTACGGTGACCCTGTCTGCAGTGTCAACACCGATGTCCTCAGACGCCGCTTCGTTCGCATCGAGCTCCGGTATCTCCTCTTCTACAAGCCAGTCCGGCAGTCTCTCGTTCAGCTTCCTCAGATTCTCCTCGTCTCGCTTCGTCGCCAGGTGGGTCACCAACATGGCCAGATCCCGGTAGTTGGGCACACGCCGGAAACCTTCCTCGGCTGCGAGGAGTCCTGTCGCCAACCATCGCGCTGCCTGGTCGGTTTCCGGTCGCCAGCGGTTCACCCTACGACTGCTCCGACGGATGTTGTTGATCATGTTCTCGATCAGGTTCGTGCTCAGGAAAGTCCCATGCACCGTCGACGGCGCGTCCAACAAGTGAATCCGGATGAGATCAGCTCCTGCCTCATGCAGGCTGTTGAGCGCTGCCAGGTTCTTCGGCGCAAGAAAGCCATCGAGCTCCCCCAATACATCGATCGCCGCTTCGGCTCCCTGGACCTTGCGCAGCCGATCGAACAGATCGTGCAGTTCTTCCCAGTGACGTCGAGGCAGGTACCGCTTCAGATTCCGCTCCTTGTGCACCAAGCAGCGTTGGATACGAGCATCCGGGAAGTGTTTCATCGTTGCCTTCCGCAGTGCCTCTGAACCGTCCAACACCACAAGCAACGGGCGGTTCTTCGCTGTGTAGAACTCACGATGGATCAACCGACCCATCAGCACCGACGCCGTCAACGCGTTCTCGCTGGCCCCCAGTTCGAAGTCCAACACCGCCTTGTACCCATTCACAGTGATCCCCACCGCGACGATGGCCACCAGGTCGTCAGCCAACACGATCCCGTCCAACACCAGCACCAGCCAGTCTCTGCGTCTTCCATCGGCATCCTCAGCAAGAGGCCGATGTCGCAGTTCGGCGAACTTCTCCCGCCCCACCTGACGCCACAGCCGAGACAGCTGCGATCGACTGCTGCCGCGCTGACCTCTGACGAGCTTCCCGACCTTGCGCGTCGAGCCGGCTGCCAGCATCGCCTCGATCATCAGCCGGTGGACTTCACTCGGATCCTGGGCAGCACGGTAGCTTCTGAGGGCCGCTTCTTCGGTCGTGCCCTCATCCGTTCGCCGGCGCACCCGAGGGCGGCTGACCTGCTCTCGGCGAGATTCCATGTACGCATATCCTGCTGCGCTCCCCGAACGGTAGCACATCGCTTCGGGGTCGGGACTGTACGCCGGACCGCACAATGCACTGACCTCTTCGGCCATTACCCCACAGAGAATCTCGCGGGCGACTCCCCGAAGGTACTCCCGAAACACCCTACCCACGTCCGTTGCTCGCACTTGTCCCAAAACCTCCAACACGCTACCCTGGTCTTCGTTCATGTGGTGGCCTCCTTCTCACCAGCGTACCAAGCTGCCGGAGGCCATCGCTCATTTCTAACAACCAGCGGGACACTTCCCAAAATCGCCTCACCTCGAAAGGAGAGATCAGGAAGAATGCCCAGAGCTTGCCTCACCGTCAAGGCAGCAGCAC
>JBARRC010000007.1:0-3725 GCA_049644045.1 Phycisphaerae bacterium | reverse complement strand
TCGGGGGATCGGGTGGTCGAGCGAACATCGCACGTGTGGGGACCTCGATTTCATTCGGCGGCTGCACTGTTGAGAAGCCCATCGTTGCCATGGTCGGAGAGGGCGCTCCCGTGCTCGGGACAGGCATGGTTCTCGGGACGCTGCTCCTCGAGCATTTCGTCGTCACGTTCGACATACGGAACAACCGTGTTCGCTTCGCGCGAGAATCGAACGCACCGATCACGCCGCCCAGCGTGCGTCTACTCGGCCTCGGCCTGAAACGGAAGGGCCTAGCCATGGAAGTCTGGTCAGTGTACCCAGAGTCGCATGCGGCATCGCTCGGAATCACCGAAGGCAGCCTCGTTCACGAGATCAACGGAAAACCCGCTAGAGACCTGTATCACACAAACGAATGGTCCGAATTGCTCCAATCCGCGGAGAAGGTGAAGCTGCGCTATTCCTTGCCGGGCAGCGACAAGAAGCAAATGGCCGACGTTCGAATCGTCGAGTTATTGCCGTAGGTACGAACGTGGTGGAGACATTCAAGCACGAGGATCTTATGAGCGCAATAGTATTCGGCCGCGACCTGCAACGCCTGCGTAGGGCAATCGATTATCTGCGCTCGCTGCTGAATTAGGGAGCCCCCTAGGCCGCCGGTTCGCAGGCGGCTGATCGCCGGTCTGCGCCCGGCAAACACCGCTCGACAGTTGACTCGATCCACCCGACGTGATGGAATGTCGGTTCCAACGGGCCTGTAGCTCAGCGGTTAGAGCAGGCGACTCATAATCGCTTGGTCGGGGGTTCGAATCCCTCCAGGCCCAGTGCCGTTTGGGGCGTTTGAGCCCACAAAAACAAGGATTTCGTGAGCTGACACAGTCAAACCCCGCCGCCGGCACCGTCACCTCCGTTCTGTAAGGATTTGTATCTCTCAGAGTGTCGTCACCATTATTGCGATATATTAGGTACCACAACCGGACGTAGGTCGGTCGTGTTCAGTCCACGTGTTTTTCGAGAGGGAGATACCATGCGTTCTCGTGCCGCTGTTCTTGCCCCGTCGAGTATTGTGCTGGCCGTCGTTTTGACGGCGTTGTCGCCGGAGGTAACAGCCGATGTTCAACCACACGCCGGCATGTTGCGATACCCCGACGTCGGCCGCACCCACATCGCGTTCGCCTACGCCAACGACCTGTGGATCGTGCCGCGGGAAGGAGGAACCGCCGTCCCGCTGGCCAGTCCAGCGGGAGAGGAGTTCCACCCCCGGTTCAGCCCGGACGGCAAAACCATCGCGTTTGTCGGCAACTACGATGGAAACCAGGACCTATACACGATACCCACGGGCGGTGGCGTGCCGGTTCGTGTCACGCACCACCCCGGAGGTGAAGCACTGTGTGACTGGATGCCGGACGGAAGGCTGCTCTTCTTCAGCGGTTCAATGGGACACTTCCCGCGTATGCTCCAACTTTTCAGCGTCGCCGCAGACGGTGGTTTGCCTGAACGCTTGCCGGTGCCCTACGGGGCGAGAGGAGCGGTCAGCCCCGACGGTCAGTGGCTCGCCTACACGCCGCACAACCGTGACACAGCCACCTGGAAACGTTACCGCGGCGGGATGGCGAGCGACATCTGGCTGTTCCACCTTCAAGACCACGTCTCAAAGAAAATTACCGACTGGGAGGGGACCGACAGCTTCCCCATGTGGCATGGCGATACGGTGTACTACGTCTCAGACGCCGGCCAGAACCACCGGCTGAACATCTGGGCGTACGAGACCGGCGGCGGCAGGCACCGGCAGATCACGCACTTTGAAGACTACGACGTGAAGTGGCCCGCGATCGGTCCCGGGCCCACCGGTAAGGGCGAGATCGTCTTCCAGAATGGTTCCAATCTCTATCTGCTCGATCTGGGCACGAGAAAATCGCGGACCGTCGAGGTTATCATCCCCGGCGACCGGCCCAAGATCCGCCCCAAAAACACTGAGGTCAAAGAGTTTATCTATGACTGGGGTATTTCCTCCACCGGTAAGCGCGCTGTCCTCGAGGCCCGCGGCGACATCTGGACCGTGCCCGCCAAGAAGGGCTCACCACGCAACCTGACGCGCACCTCCGGTGTGGCGGAGCGCAATCCGTCCTGGAGCCCCGACAAGAAATGGGTCGCCTACTTCTCCGATACAACTGGGGAGTACGAGCTCTACATCACACAATCGGACGGCAAGGGCAAAACCCGGCAGCTCACTAAGGACGAACCGACGCGGCATACGTTCCCGTATAATCCGACGTGGTCGCCTGACTCCAAGCACATCCTGTTCACTGACTACTCAGGAACGATCTACCTCCACACGATCGAGAGCGGCGAGACGAAGACGATCGACCAGGACCCGTGGGCCCAGTCGCCCAGGGCAAGATGGTCGCACGACTCCCGCTGGATCACTTACGCCCGAAACGGCGACAACCAGCAGTTCGCCATCTGGGTCTACAACCTCGAGTCCGGCGAGAAACACCAGGTCACCAGTGGCTTCTTCGAGGACTTCTCACCGACGTTTGACCGCAAGGGTGACTACCTGTTCTACGCCAGCGCCCGCAACTTCGCCGAGCCGATCTACGAGGACGTTGGTGGTTCCTTTGTCTACACCGGCACGCACACGCTGATTGCCGTCCCCTTGCGGGAGGATGTCAAGTATCCCTGGGCACCGGAAAGCGACGAAGAGACCTGGGATGACGAAGACAAGAAAAAGGACGGTGACGAGCAGAAGGACGAAGATAGTGACAAAGGAGGCGATGATGAGGCAGACAACGAAGACAACAAAGGTGAGGGGGACGAAGGCAAAGACGATGCGGACGCCAGCGCCGAAGACGATGGCGTCAGCGGCGTTTGGGAAGGCACGATCAAGAGTCCCGGGGAATTCCCGCCAGAGGGTCTTTCCCTCACGATCACTCTCCGCCTTAGCGACGGGAGCGTCTCCGGTACCGTCAGCGCCGGGCCATACGCCGGCATTATCACGGACGGCTCGTACAGCCGCCAGAGCGGCGAGCTAAGCCTTAGCCTCGAAGTAAAGACCGACGAAGGCGTTCAAACCTTCGCGGTCACGGCGACAATCGACGGTGAGACGATGTCAGGCTCCGTCACCGGCGAAGGCTTCAACGCATCGTTCACCGCCAGCCGCACGAGCGCCGAGGTGCCGAAAGAAAAAGGGGAGGAGGAAAAGGAAAAGGAGGAGAAAGCCCGCGAGAAGGTGGAGATTGTGCTGGAAGGCTTCGAGCAACGGGGCATCACGTTGCCCGTTGGTCGCGGTCGCTACAGCAACCTGACTGCTAACCACAAGAGCCAGCTCATCTACGCGAGCTTGAGCCTGCCCGGCTCGGGCAAACCGGCGGCGATCAAGCTCTTCGACCTCAAGGATGAGAAAAAGGAAGAGAAGACGGTCGTATCCGGTACGAGTTCGTTTGCGATCAGCGCTGACGGGAAGAAACTGCTCGCCAAAACGGGCAGCGATTACGCAATCATCGACGCCAAGGCCGGCCAGAAGCTCGACAAGAAGATCCCGCTTGCCGGTCTGACGGCTATGATTGACCCGCGCGAAGAATGGCGCCAGGTGTTCACCGACGCCTGGCGAATCCAGCGCGACTTCTTCTACGCGCCCAACATGCACGGCGTCGATTGGGTCGCCATCCGTGAGCAATACGCCAAGATGCTCGACGACTGCGCCTCACGCGAGGATGTCAGCTTCGTGATCAGCGAGATGATCTCCGAAC
>JBARRC010000006.1:0-3528 GCA_049644045.1 Phycisphaerae bacterium | reverse complement strand
GTGCAAATACCCGTCGGGGCTGGCGTCCGATGGAAAGCACCTGTTTGTGGCTGACTGGCGGGAGGCAAAGATCTACGAGATCAGCCATGTGGACGGGAAGGTCATCCGGTCCTGGGATGCGCCGACGCTGAAGCCTCACGGGTTGACCTATGCCGAGGGCAGGCTCGTAATCTCCGACGACCATACGGGCGGCGTGTACGCGCTGAACCTCGACAGCGGCGTCGTGGAGAACAGCTTCCAGGCACCCGCGTCGAGCGCGGCCGGGCTGGCCTATGCCGATGGGACGCTGTTCATCCTGGCCAGGGACAAGATCTACAAGGTCATGCCGGACGACGGGACGATCCTCGGCTACTTCGACGTGCCTAATAGACATTGCCGATGCCTGACGCATGACGGCAAGTACCTGTGGGTCAGCAACCGGATCAAGGACGAGTTGTACATGCTGGACCCCGAAAGCGGGAAGGTCCTGGCCATTCTCGACGCACCAGGCCCGTACCCCGCCGGGATCGCCTGGCTCGACGGTCATCTCTGGAACGTCGATTTTCAAACCCGCAAAGTCAATCAGATCATCATCAAAGACGGGCCGATGTACCGCCTGTCGGACACGAGGCGGGCGCGGGTCGAATACCTCTGGGCGCTTAACAACTACGGCCCGGGAGAGGTCACGGGTTTGACACTCAACATCGCACTTCCAATGACGCTGCCCAACCAGAAGCTGCTCACGGACGTCACCTTCTCAAGCCCGCCGACCGGAACTGTACGTGACCGGTGGGAACAAGAGTGTGCCGTCTTCGATCTTGGCAGCGTACCGGCCGGAACCAAGACCACCCTGACCTACTCAGTCAGCGCCGAGGTTTCAGCCATTCGGTATCTGATCATCCCCGAGAACATCGGCACCTTGGACGACATCCCTGCGGGGATTCGCCAGGAGTACACGGCCGACGGCTCGCGCTACCGCATCAAGAGCCCCTACATGCAGGAGACCGTCAAACGAATCGTGGGCGATGAGAAGAACCCCTACTGGATCGCGCGGAAGATATACGACTTCATCATCGACTCGTTGGAGTATGAGATGATAGGCGGCTGGGACGTTCCCGAGGTGGTCCTAAAGCGGGGCAGCGGCTCGTGCAGCGAGTACACGTACACGTTTGTGGCCCTGTGCCGGGCGGCCGGTCTGCCGGCCCGCTATCAGGGAAGCATCGTCGTCCGCGGCGACGACGCCAGCATCGACGAAGCCTTTCACCGTTGGGCTCAAATTTATTTGCCCAACTACGGCTGGGTGCCGGTGGACGCCAATCGAGGTGACGCGAAATCTCCAGCCGACCAGGCCGGGGGCTTCGGCGAGCTGAGCAACCGCTTCCTTATCACCACGCAGGGCGGCGGTGATTCGGAATATCTCGGCTGGAGCTACAATTCCTTCTCCAAGTACAAAGCCAAAGGCTATTGCAAGGTCGAGGAGGAACACTTCGGCTTCTGGGAGCCTCTGGAACCCGCCGACGCGCCACCGGCCACAACCGACTAAACCGAACCGCGCCCGTCAGGAAGCCGATGGGGGTGTGCGTTCGTGTGCCCGCCGTGTTATCATCTTTGAGCCATGCCGATCGCCAAAGAAGGTTATCGTGAGATTGCGCTGACCACGCTGATCCTCGGCGCATTGTCAGCCGGTGCCGCGTGGTTGTTCTGGCCGGCGGTGATCCCATTCGTCCTCCTCTGGCTTTGGGTGCTGTCGTTTTTTCGGGATCCGAAGCGCCGGCGGAGCTTTGAACCAGGCGGTCTTTGCGCCCCGGCTGACGGCACCGTCACGGAAGTGACAGAGCTTGAGCAGTACGAACCGATCGGTGGGCCGGCTATCCGGATCGGGATTTTCATGAGCCTTTTCAACGTGCACGTCAACCGGGCACCGTGCTCGGGTTGCGTGCGGTTGCTGTCGCATCGGGCGGGCGAATTCCTTGACGCAAGGCATCCGGAGTCCGGCCGGCGAAACGAATCCAACACGCTGCTGATCGATCCTGATAAGCCGATGCCGGGGCCTGTCGAGGTCCGCCAGGTCGCGGGCATTCTCGCCCGGCGGATCATCTGCCACGCGACCGTGAACCAACATCTGCCGATCGGTACCCGTTTCGGGATGATCAAATTCGGCTCACGAGCGGAATTAATCATCCCGCATCTGGATGATACCGAAATCAAGGTCAAGGTGGGCGATAAGGTCCGCGCCGGTTTGACCCTCATGGCGAAGCAGGGTGCTGTAACACCAAAAGGCAAAGGGGACCGGTCGGAACCGGCGGAATTGCAGGCAATGGCTTAGGAATTACAAATTACAGATTACAAATTACAAATTACGAAACAGCAGTTACGCACGCCGCCTTCTCTTTTTTGTAATTTGTAATTTGTAATTTGTAATTCGCAATTGGCAGTCTTTGACCGTCCATGAGCCGGTTGGTAGACAGTATTGGTGGATCCTAGGTTGGCCATTCTCGCGAAATTGCCTAACCGCAAGCATCAACGGCGGCGCCCGCGCCGACTTAAGTCGTTGGCGTTTGCACCAACGCTGATGACACTCGGTAACCTGGTCTGCGGATTCGCGGCCATCCACTTCGCGTTGCGCGCGATGTATGACCTTGGCGCCGGCGTCCCGAAGACTCCGATCGAGACCCTGCACAAGTCGCTGTTGGAGCTCGCACCTCCATCGCTTTTGTCCGTCGGAGCCGGATTGGTCATCGTCGGCATGATCTTCGATCTACTCGACGGACTCATCGCGCGTGTAACCCGCAGCACGACCGACTTCGGCGGGCAGCTCGATTCACTGGCGGACGTGGTCACGTTCGGCGTCGCCCCGGCCACGTTGATGGTGGCGTTTATGAGCCAGGAGCTCGCCGGCGAGTCGATCCTCCCGTCACCGATCAGCGAGCACTTTGTGGGTCGGGCCACCTGGGTGGCAGCCGCTATCTATGTGGCTTTCACGGCAGTGCGCCTCGCACGCTATAACGTCGAGCATGCCAAGGCCGACTTCGACTACCGGACATTCCGCGGAATACCCAGCCCCGGGGCCGCCGCCGTCCTGGTCGCCTTGATCCTCTTTCAAGATCAGATGGGCGAAACGGGGCGAGCGATCACCGTCTACTCATTACCGGCAGTGGCCGTGTTGATCGCGTTCTTGATGGTCAGCCGCATTCCCTACCGGCGTTTTCACCGGACGTATTTTCTTGGCCGAAAGCCGTTCAGTCCGGTCATGACCTTCGTGACGCTGCTCGCTGTCTTTTTGTTGATTAAGGCGCCGACGCTGCTGTTGATCGTTCTATGGTATGCCGCCAGCGGCCCACTCTTCCTGGCGGTCCGCCTTGTACGCGAGAGACACACGGCACCGGTGACCGAAACCGCTGCAACCACAAAAGAAGACGAGCGTAAGTTTGCGTAAACGGGGGCTGGCCCGCTCCCTCACGGTCGCGGTTCGGAGTGGTGGCGGGTGCCCCACCTCCTCTGGAGATGGGGGATGCGATGATCGTGGGTATGAGCCTGACTGTGTGTCAT
>JBARRC010000005.1:0-4951 GCA_049644045.1 Phycisphaerae bacterium | reverse complement strand
TACACGTCCATCAGGCCGCCGGCCAGTTCGCGATATGTCTCCACACCGTCCATGATCTGCACGCAGTGGTCGTAGCAGTTGCGCAGGTACACGTGGACGGGGTCGGCGATGAGCGGCTCCTCGTCGCAAATCAGCGCGTTGATTGCCTCGCGCTGAGGCCAGATCGCCCGACGCATCGCCAGCAGATCGCTTTTGGCTCCATGAATCGCATGTAGTATCGCTGGTTGTGGGTTGGCCGCAATCTCGTCTTCGAGCGCCTCCAGCTTCTCACCAAAGGTCTCCAACACCGGATAGTACCCGTCGATGACGGCGTCGACAGGCGTTCGTTCCATGGCACCGTGCTCCTATTGTGTCCAACATCGACAATGACCTCGTTTGTCGCTGAAACGATCACGGCGTTCTGCAGATTATGCTACAGCCGTCGCGCAATTTCCTTGCGACCCACAAGCCGCTGCCCTCGGCGTATGCTGCTGCCGCATGCGTCAAGCCAGCGCGTGCGTAGCTCGTGCTCAAGCTCATCCGAATCCATCCCCGACTTGGGCACGCACATCTTCCCGCCCGCACGATGGAGGTGTCCGCCAAAATGCCCCAACCCGTGCAAGACCTGGTTCAGAAGCGCCAGCGCAGTACGCTCATCGCCTTTGGATCTGGCAGAAAGAAGGAGGTCATCGCCCACCCTGCTCCCGCAAAGGACACATTGAAGGCCATCGCACCGGATGAGAAGATCGGCAAACTCGCCGACGATTTCCGCGGCTGTAATACGAGGAAGGAAACAAACCGCCGAGTCTGAGTATACGAGCGCGCTGTCCAGGCCAAGCAGCAATTCCTCGTAGTAATAGCGAGGAAGCGGTGGATTCTCGATCTCGGACAGGACGTCATACTCCGCAAAGCCGGACAACCAACGCAAAGCAGAATGGTCCAGTCGAGACAGCGCTTTACGGGCGCCGATCATTTCGGTGCGAATGGCATACAGAAGCGCGGTGGCAATCTGGGGTGCGGGTTCCAGGCGTTGTTCGCGCATGTACTCAGCTGTAATGCTTGCCGAAGCTGTCGCCTTTGGACGCATGTCGCGGAACGGGATTCGAAAGCCATCATCCTTTGATTCATGATGATCGATGACGGCAACCGGCGCTATCTGACCGCCGAGGAGATGATTGACCGATGCCGGTGAACAATCGACGAGCACCGTTGCCGTGTGTGCGTCGAGAGAGATCTCGTCGACAAGCTCGATTGGCGGTTGAAGCAGTTTTATGAACTGGAGGTTTTCGGCTCGGAGGATTGGTCCGCGCCCCACCAGGCGCACGGGCTTGCGCAGCCGCTGATTGACAAGCAGGAACAAGGCCCAACCCGCGGCGATGGCATCCGGGTCCGGATTGTTGTGCATGATGACCGTCACTTCGCGGTACTCATCGAGGACACTAAGCAGACGATCGGAACGCTTCAGTCTCTTGCTCGCCATCGAAACAACCCTTTGGTCCGCAGGCCTTTTGCTCTCCGCAGTGCATCTGCGCGCAATTGATAAGGACGAGAGCTCCAAGCAAAGCTATGGCTCTCCCGGCGGGACGTTGGTGCCCTCAGTCTTATCAGTAATGACATCCAAGATCACTTTCACTTCTGCCGGTTGATCACCTTCGAGTCGCATGTGCTGTGGGACAACCAGCTTGGCTTTGAACTCCGAGGCGTCATTTACTCGACTCAGATCGATCGGCTCGGTGTAGATTCGCGTTGTCGGCCTCTTGAACGAGCGCCATACAAGCACCTGCACCGCGTCCGGCGTCACCTTAATCTCCCGTTGCCTCAAATCCCGTGGGAGGCGCCCTTCGGTCCGCGGCTCGACAGCCACACGGGCTCGCACCCAGGTGTGGACCCCGACCGACACGATCCGAGGCGCTGAGCGGAAAAGCGCCAAGTTGGACGGAAGTTTGACATGAGTCTCGTCGATGGCGATTTGCTGTGGTCCCTCCTCGGCCTTACTCAGGTCAAGCGACACCTTGAGTGTGCTGGGAGCGAGCAGGTTGAACGCACGTTCGAACCCGGTCAAAGTCACGCGGGCTTCCGTCGGGGCAGTATCGTCGATGTCCATCGTGTCCGATAGGTTACGGTATTCAATCGGTACGACAAACGTTTTCTGAACGGTCTCGGCCTCGAAGCTGACGAGAAACCACGCGACGCAGGCCACGAGAACAGATGTCACCTTTAAGCCGGGATTCTCGACAAAGAACCGCCGCCGAAAATCCGCAACGTTTCGAGGTCGCACGCGGCGCGTAAAGCGATCCAATCGCTGCTTGAGTTCCACGGGCGTTTCGACTTTCTCGAGTTTTCCACGCTCCGCCACGCTGACCTCCCCACGTTCTTCGGATACGACGACTACCATCGCATCGGAGAGTTCGGACAGCCCAAGGGCGGCGCTATGTCGCGTTCCTCTACTGCCTATCTGCATGCTATTCTTGGATAGTGGCAAGTGCGCCGCAAACTGAGAAATGCGATCTTGGTCGATGATGAGGGCGCCGTCATGGCCCATAGAATGTGGGTCAAAGATGCTGTCGAGCAGCGCCTTGCTGATTCGTGCATCGGTGGCAACGCCTCCGCGCAAGTGCCGATCGAGAGGTTCCATACCTCGAACGGCCATAAGCGCGCCGACCTTCTTCTTCGCCAATTCAAAGACGATCTCGATAAGCACATCCAGATCCGCATCGGTGGTGTCAATTCGGGCTCTGGGGAACTTCCCCAGGGACGCGAGTCGCGCGAAAGCCCGGCGCAGGTCTTCCTGAAACACAACGATTGCGGCTATCGCTGCAAAAGCCAGGGCAGCCTGGAACATGGCTGCAGTCATGTACAGATTAAATGCCCGCGCCAGGATATACACGGCCGCGAGGACGCCTATACCGATAAGGATCTGTCGGGAAGCGGTCGATTTGAACCACATGAAGAACGTATAAAGAAACACCGCAACCAGCGCGATATCAGCCGCATCGGCGAATCGAAATGATCGCTGTAAGTGCTCCAAGATAGACGTCATTTCCTTACCTCTTCGCGATTTGCAAGCAGGAAAGTACAGAAGGAACGGCAGTCAGACGCTCGCTGTTCGAAGGCTATCGCAGGCATGCACCGCGCGTGCCTGTTTGCGGCAGGTTCGATTGTCACCGTGCCCCTTCCAATGATGGTCCCTGGTCCTTGCCGGGATCTTTGCTCCGATGAATCCGTCCGGCGGCGCTCCGGCGCGCGACGGCCCGCATATCTTCGTCCAAATCCGTTTCGTCGACGATCTCTTCGCCGATGAGCGATTCGAGCACGTCCTCCAAGGTAACAACGCCGGCGAGGCCGCCGTACTCATCGACGACGCCGAGAATGTGCTGCCGCTGCTTTATGAACTCATTGAGCAAGAGGTGTCCCGGCGCGGTCTCCGGTACGAAACCAAGCGGTTTGCACAGGGTCTCCACCGCGGCGGCGAATCGATCTGCCGCAAGCTGCCCGACAACGTCGTCCTTGAGAACAAACCCGATCCATTTCTCAGGGTCTTCACTGTCAAACACCGGGACGCGCGTATGTTGCCACACAACCGCAGACTCTGAGCCCGGGTGACGGTCCGGATGCCCGTGATTAGACTGGTAAGGGGAAGGGCTGGCAACGGGCGTTGGACGGCCCGGGTAGGCTGCTGGCCCCGTGGTCGTGCGATCAACCGGCCGTTCCGCGCTCAGTAACCGTTCCGGAACCGCCAATCTGAGCAACTTTCTTCGAGGAGAACCGAAATCTTGCATCGAATTACAAATCGCGTACGATGATCGGAGTGGCGGGAGGCGGTCTCCCGCCCTGTGGAGTTGATCTGGGAAATCACTGCTAAGGAGACGGCCAGGATGATTGAAGATCAGATTAGGATTGCGCCCAATACAGTAGCGTATGCTGACACGGAGAAAAACAAGTTAGTAGTGGAGTTCGCCATCCCAGGAGCGCCAACGGATACCATCGATCTGAAGCTCCTGCCAGACAGCGTCCACCTAACAGCGCCAGCAAGGGACATCGAGTATGTTTCAGCGCTATCTTTAGCTTGGCGGGTGAAACCTGACAAAGCGGAAGCGATCTACGCGAACGGCCTGCTCCGAATCGAGGTGCCCTTCAAAGATCCGATGGAAGATGCTGTGAAGGTCGTCATCAAAGCAGGTGGCGCGAAAACCAAGACCAAGAGACTCGAGGCCTGATGACCCGTTAACTTGAGAGAGTCTCTTCTCGTCCTACCACGGATGACGCCCGATTCATCGGGCTGGACACTACCCTGGAGTTTCGCCATCGTCAGGCGGCCAGGAGCCCGTAGTGTCAATTTATTCGGCCGACGAGAATCGGAGCCATTCGGCTGTAGAATTGCTTGAAAAGCTGATTGCGTATAAAAGCTCTCACCGGTTTCCTTCGTTTTCTGGCCGCAATGGCCCAGACTGAGTTATTGCGGATGAGACCCTTCGCCTCGTTAAGGTAATCGTCTTCGCTCCTTAACGGCGTGTCGCGTTTCTAAAGCGGCCCCGGACGCTAAGTTGAGCATACCCGGCGCCTCGATCACGCTCGTGTCCGAGCGGTGTTGCGCGGAGCACATCGGATGACTATCTGGCTCTGGGTTGGATTTGTGTTCTTCGTAATCGGCATGTTGGCGCTCGATCTGGGTGTCTTCACCCGTGAGGCCCACGTCGTCGGAAGCGCCCATCGAACTACACGGGTCCCAGGTTGGGCAATGATTCCGGGGCTTGCCCTTATCCAACAGTGCGACGCCGACACGGTAGATGAGATGTCCGCCGTATCCTTTTGCACCGTGATAGATGAGCAGCCAGCCATGCTCGGTCAGAATCGGCGGCGGGCCTGCCCCGACTTTGACTGCATCCCATGCCGCCCCCTCCCCTTCTGGCAGAACGCAATGAGGTTCGCCCTAATGCACCAGGTCCGGCGAACAGGCCGACCAGATGTGCTC
>JBARRC010000004.1:0-5642 GCA_049644045.1 Phycisphaerae bacterium | reverse complement strand
CCACTGCGTGCTCGGCGACCGGGTTACGATCCACGCCGGGTCCGTCATCGGCGAGGACGGGCTGGGCTACGCACCGCACGGCGACAAATGGGTCAAAATCCCTCAGGTCGGGCGCGCGATCCTCGGGGACGACGTCGAGATCGGTGCAAACTGTACGATCGATCGGGCCACGCTGGGCCAGACCGAAATCGGACCGGGCACCAAGTTTGGCAATGCCGTCGTGATCGGGCACGGGACGAAGGTAGGGCCTGACTGTATGTTCGTGGGTCAGGTGGGCGTGGCCGGCTCGGCGACAGTCGGCCGACATGTCACGCTCGCCGGGCAGGTGGGTGTGGGTGGGCACCTGACGATCGGGAATGACGCCCGTGTCGCAGCGCAATCCGGTGTGATCAGCAATGTGAAGCCGAAAGCTAACCTGCTTGGCTTTCCGGCTATCCCGCTCGAAAACGCCAAGCGGTCCTACTCCGTTTTCCAGAAACTCCCACAATTGGTCAAGCGGATCAGAGACCTGGAACGCGAGGTGAAGGAGCTGTGTGCGAAGATCCGCGCAGGCTGAAGCCTGCGGCTCGCTGGACGCTCGTCAAGGGTGACCGTATGACGACCGCACCCTCGGCAACTCGGCTCGGCATCATCGCGGGGGCGGGACGGTTTCCCCTTATGGTGCTGGAAGGCGCCAAGCGGGCCGGCTGTCACGTGACCGTTGTTGGGCTGCGGGGGTTCGCCGACGATAGGCTCGCCAAGCACGCAGATGTTTTTCGTTGGTCGGGCCTGACGCGTATCGGGCGATGGATCCGCATCCTCAGGCGAAGCGACGCGCAGCGGGTCATCCTGGCGGGCTCGGTCAAAAAAGCGAGCATGTATGGGCGGTTGCGCCTGCTCCGCTTGCTTCCCGATTGGACTGCGCTGAGAATCTGGTTTTTCACCCTACCGGACAAGCGTAACGATACGGTCCTGACGGCTGTCGCTGACGAGTTCGCCAGGCACGGGATCATCATGCAGGACTGTGTACAATACTCCGCTGAGCACATGGCCCCCGAGGGTGTGCTGACGCGCTGCCAGCCCACGCCCACCCAGCTCAAAGACGCCGAATTCGGATGGCAAATCGCCAAGGAGATGGGCCGGTTGGACATCGGCCAATCCATCGCCGTCAAGGAAACCGAGGTCATCGCCGTCGAGGCCATCGAGGGCACCGATCAGATGATCGAACGGGCCGGGCAGCTCTGCCGGCACGGCGGCTGGACGCTCATCAAGGTCGCCAAACCCCACCAGGACATGCGTTTCGACGTGCCGACGGTCGGCCCCGAGACCATAGCGAATCTCAAACGAAACGGGGCCAAGATGCTCGTTATCGAGGCGGGCAAAACGGTGATCATCGATCGCGAAAAGACGATCGCCGACGCCGCCGGAATTGTAATCCTCAGTCGCAGCGGCGTCAGAAAAAAGGTGTCAGGATGATTTTTTTTGAGACTACAAGACGCGTTGCGGCGCCTGAGTGGACAACCGTGCCATTTAGATCTACAAAAGCAATGAAGAAAAAATCATCCTGACACCTTTTTGATGACGAGTGAGCCGGCTGTAAGCAGGAGCAGCATCATCACAATTAGGCCCCATTCGGAGACGGTGGGGATGGGGGCCTTGCACTCGTCGGGGATGCCGTCCTCATCTATATCTTCTGAGGTGCCGGACTCGATGTCGCATTCGTCGGGGATGCCGTTGGGCTGGCAGTCCGGGGTCCCGGAGATCAGATAGACGTTGTCCACCTCCCATCCGAGGGTTCCACTGATCCATCCGTCGCTGGCGAATTGAAAGGTGATGGTAACAGTCTGACCGGCGAACGAACGTAGGTCGATGATCTGTTCCTCCCATTCGCCGCTGCCGCCGCTGTCCTCCCAAACCAGCGTGCTGTTGACCCATACCAGGCCGAGGTCCCAGTCCAACTCGGTTTCGATGCGCGAGCAGAACCGCAGCTCGGAAAGCCCATACCCGAGCGTGACGGCCGGAGCGATCAGCTCCCCTGACTCATCGTCGCCGTAGGTGCAGGTAGCCGTGTGGCCGGCGTAGGCCCACAAGCTACCGCCGCAGTTCGGGTGCGGGGCACCGCATTGATTGGCGATCTGGAACGTTCCGGTGGTGGTCCAGCCGGCCGGCAAGCCGCTCTCGAACTTCTCGTCCAGCAGGACGCCGCCGCCGGTGACATCACACTCGTCAGGCACATCATTGGCGTTGCAGTCGTCACTGGCACCCGTGGTGATGTCACAATCGTCGGGGATGGTGTTGTCATTACAGTCCGGTTCACACTCGTCGGGAATACTGTTGCAGTTGCAGTCCGGATCGCAATCCACAGTGCACAAGCCGCCGCAGCTCACTGGAATCTCGCATTCATCCGGAATCGTGTTGTCGTTGCAGTCCGGCACATCGCATTCATCCGGGATTCCGTTGCAGTTGCAGTCCGGATCACAATTCTCAGTGCACGACCCGCCACAGCTTACCGGAATCTCAGACTCATCAGGGAGGCCATTGTTGTTACAGTCCATTGGATAGGTGCCTACGGAACCGTCACCAATGAGTACCATGCCGTACCACCATTCAGGGGCGTAGGGACTGTCCTTCACCTGGTTGAACCAATGCTTGAACCCTTCACCCACGCAGTCACCCGCTGCAATTCGATCGTACATGTAATGATCGTCCCACATGCCGCCGGTCTTGGTACTGCCCCAGGCTAGCAGCCCGCTGCCCTCCGGATTGAAGACGGCTGTCCCCCCGAGGTAACCCGACGTCGCATAGTCGCACCCGGAACATACGAAGAACGAGAAAAACACGGCCGCAGGATCATGCGATGTGTATTCGTCCTTCGAGACCCAATCAAAGACCGTATGGCCGGCCTCGTAAAACCCATGTCCACCGGGTGAACCGTGTGAGCGAATGAGATCAAGGTGGTAGTCCGCCGTGAGCCGCTGGCTGATGTAGTCGCTGGCTGTGGTGGCCTCCGGATCGGTTATCGTCACCACGTTACCAGTGCCGATGACGGATTCCAGGCAACTGGTGTCCTCAGCCCCCATTCCCTCCCAGTCATCGTCAGGGTACACCAGTCCAACGTGGGAATGGTTGAGCAGATCCCATCGTATGGTATGATTGCGGGCGAAGTACGTATTGAGCAGGTCTGTTTCGGAGCCTAACGACGTAAGGTTGCCCGTCCTCAGGCGCGAAACCCAGATCTCTACACTTGTATCACCCGACCAGGTGTCCAGCTTGTCGTTGTCGGGCTGGACGGGAAGATCATCCAACACATCCTCCCATATACCGTCCATATCCATGAAGTAGAAGTCACATGGGAAATCCTCGTACTCCTCACCCGAACCCCAGTCCTGATTCATCTCATATATGATGTAGGGAAGTTCCCCGATCAAGACCGCCCCGGCGAGCGACTCCGGCTCGTTGTAGAGCGTTATCAGTGAGTTCCGAAGGTACTCCGCATTGCCGGAAATCGTGATCGTCACGCTCGAGAAACCGATCTCAGCCAGATCAGTCATATAGGCGGACAGCGACGTTGATATGGCATCGTAGATCCCGCTCTCGACCATGACGGCGACGCGTCCTTGTTGCGCAACGCGTCCTCGTACAGGCGCCGCGGACATCTTCCGTCTGATCTCGGTGCTACCCACGGGAGGCCCTGGGGGTAGCGCCTTGTGGGGGCGCCAGAGATTCACCGGGTCCATCCACCGCGATGGCATGGGTGTTGATGCTCGTACGTGAACAACTCCAGCGGTCAAGATGACCAGGAAAACAAGGTACCTCATCACAACACTGCGATAGGTACCCATCACGAGATTATCGTCGCTCCCGTACATCGTCTTCGTCTCCCTATGCCAGTCCAAGCCTGGATTCCCCGGATGGACCCCTCCACAACCATTGCGGCGCGTCTCTGCACCAGAATACCAGCAACCGTAACTGGGGTCAAGGTATGTCAGACACGTTCGCCGACTGCAAGGTCGGTCCCGCGCCCGGGGGCGAGCCGGGTCAGTGTCGCGTACAGCGTGGGTAGGACCACCAGTGTCAGCAGCGTCGCGAAGGCCAGTCCGAAGATGACCGCGATGGCCATGCTGCTCCACCACTGGCTGGACTCGCTGCGCAGCGCCCAGGCCATCTTGTGAAAGTCGTAACTGACCCCCACGGCCATGGGAATCAGACCGAGGATCGTGGTGATCGCGGTCAGCAACACGGGTCGCAGGCGGATCGTACCCGCCTCAATGGTTGCTGGAATCAATTCCATCCCACGCCGTTGCAGCAGCCGCGTATAGTCCATCAGGACGATGGCGTTGTTGACGACCACGCCTGCCAGGCTGATGACACCAACGCCGGTCATGATGATGCCGAAGGGCATCCGGCAGATGAGCAGGCCCGCGAGCACGCCGATCAGCGAGAGGATGACGGTGCTCAGGATGATGAACGGCACGGTCAGCGCGTTGAACTGGGCGACCAGGATCAGCACGATCAGAAACAGCGCTACGACAAACGCCTTGCTGAGGAACGCCTGCGCCTTGTCTTGCTCCTCTTGTTCGCCGGCATAGCGGATTTCATATCCGGCCGGCAGGTCGAACTGACTCAACAGGTTCTGAACGTCACGGAGGACCGCGCTCGCCAGGCGCCCCTCCGCATCGGCCGTGAGCGTGATCACGCGCTTCTGGTCGATGCGGCGAATCGTCCCGTAGCCGCCGGTGTAGGAAAACTCGCCCAACGAACTGAGCGGCACCGCACGGCCGCGGACGTTGGGCACGCGGAGCCGGAACAGGTCGTCGATGTTCTCGCGCTGCGAAAGCGGCAGCCGCACGGTGATGTCATATTCGTCGTTGAACTGGCGGTACTTCCCCACCTCCCTACCGAAGACAGCCGTTTTGAGGAAGTTCCCGACAATGGAGGTGTTGACGCCGAGAAGCATGGCCCGCCGCCGATCCACACGAAACGCCAGTTCCGGCCGCGTCGCCTCGTGGTCACTCCGGAGACTGACCAGTCCGGGCACGTTCGCGATCGCCCGCTTGGCCTCTTCACTGATGCGCTCGAGCTTATTGAAGTCCTCTCCGATGATGCGGATGGTGACGGCGGCCCCCATGGGCGGCCCTTCCTCCTCCTTCTCCACCTTGATCTCCGCGCCGGGAATGTCGGAAAGAGCGCGGCGGATGTCGGCGACGGCGGCTGCGGACGGGCGTTTGCGAACCTCGTAATCGTGGAACGTAAGGGTGATGTTGGCTATGTGGTCGCCGCCGGAGCCGCCGAACATCGAGCCACCGCCGGAACCGACGTTGGTGATCACATGTTCCAGGTCGTCGGCATAGGGCTCAAGGCGTTTTTCGACAAGTCGTGCCAGGCGGTCCGATTCCAGGATGTTGGTGCCCTGGGGGCTGCGAATATTGATATAGGCCCGTCGTGGGTCGAAGTCGGGAAAAAGCTCCACACCGTGACCCTTTTTGCCATAGAGCATACCCAGTCCGATGAGCAGCAGTACAACCAGTGTCAGCGTCGTGAAGCGGTGACACAGTGCCGTCTCGAGCAACCGCTGGTATCCGCGGACGAACCAGCTTTGCATGCTGCCCTTTTTTCTCCGGCCATGCACAAAAGCGGAACTGATGGTCGGACTGATGACCATA
>JBARRC010000003.1:0-15927 GCA_049644045.1 Phycisphaerae bacterium | reverse complement strand
CGACCGGGTTCCACGGCTGGTTCTGATAAATCGGAGCCTCTGCGGGCGGTTCGCCCTTCCAGCTCCAGCTCGGGCCATACTGGCTGGGATTCTCACCCGTGAACCGCTGCCACTGCAATTGCGTCATTTCGTACTTGGAGATGAAGAACGGAGCGAGCGTCACCTCGTGAACCGGACTCTCGTCGGACGCCGCCTGGGGGTCGTAGTTGCGCCCCTCGGGGTTCTCCTTCTGAGCGCCCATCCAGAACGTTCCGCCGGGAATGAGCACGAAGACCAGCCCCGTGTCCTCTGTCAGGATCCAGGGGTTTACGGCTTCCGCGTCCACTTCCTTACGGGCGCGGTTCTGCTCGGGCTTCGTGCCGGTCTGGATGTGCCGGAATTCCCACAGGCCCGAGCGCGGGTCGCGACGCAGCGGGAGCAAGCCAATCTGAGGCGCAAGCTGCAACCCACCGTAGACCTCGAGCCGGGCGATGTCAGCAATGGCTTCGGCCCACTTGGCCGCCGCCTCCGGCCCGGTGATGCTTTGTTCCTCGATGCTCTCGGAAAAATCCAGCCGCTCCTGGACACTGGCGAGGGTCCCTTCCTTTGGATCCAGGTCCACGAATTCCCTGAGGCCCTACACCAGTCCCGTGAGTGTGTCGTGCTGCCACTGGATTTGGTCGTCAGGGAACTTCCACGTGCGGTGCTCTTTGACGGCCTCCTCCAGTTCTGCGATGGCCTTCTCGCTGTCAGCGATGGACTTTTCCAGTTCTTCGATTTTCTTCACCTTCGCCTCGGCATCCTCGCTTTCTTTCGCCCTGGCGTCGTCAAGCTCTTTCTGGAGTTCGGCAAGACGCTGCTTCTGCTCGGCAAGCTCCGCGGCTCTCGGGTGTGTCTCCCGGTCGTGTTTCTGTTGCTCGGGATCGTATTCCAAAGCCTGATTTCGCAGCGACACCAGCGTGGCTTCGTGCTTGGGTAGATTATCCCGTAGTGGTGCGGCCTGCGCCTCGAGCCACGTCTCCATGACTTCGATCTTCTCGGGGTGGGCGGGCCAGAGACCGTCGGCAGCAGCTTTCGCGTCGGCTAGGCGTTTGAGGTCCGCAAGGCGGATGATCTCCTCGTAACGTTGATCAGCGAGTCGCATGTTCTGCTCGGCAAGGGCACGCTGCCGGGACTCTGCATCGCGAGCCGCGCTGGCCTCCACCTCCCGCTGTTCAGCCTTATTGCGTTCCTTCTCAGCCTTCAGGTACATACCCACGGCTGCGGAAAGGCCAATCGCCAGAGCCACGATGATGTCGCTCACGGCCGCAACGGGACCCTTGTTGCGGCGGAGGAACTTGCGGAAACGGTACGCGGTGCTCGGCGGGCATGCCCCAACCGGTTCGTGATTCACGTGCCGGGCGAGGTCGGCGGCGAACTCGGTGGCCGTGGCGTAGCGGCGGATCCGGTCTTTATCCATGGCCTTCATGGTGATCCAGTCGAGATCGCCGCGAAGCTGGCTGGCCAATTGCTTGATATCGGCCCGGCGTTGATGAGCAACGGTCGTCGACGCCTCGCCCAGGCTGCTGAGGCACGTGCTGGGCCTGGGTGGCTCCTCCTCGCGGATGATGCGGTGGATCTCTACGAGGCCGGCTTCCCGGAGCTTTTCCGAATCAAACGGTAGAGCCCCGGCCAGCAACTCATACAGGAGGACGCCGAGCGAGTAGATGTCCGTGCGCGTATCGATGTCCAGGCCGGTCATCTCCGCCTGTTCGGGACTCATGTAGGCCGGGGTGCCGATGAGTTGACCCTGCTCGGTAAACAGCGTTCGCTCGGTCAGGTGCCGCTCGGTAGCCTTGGCCACGCCGAAGTCGATCACCTTAACCGTGGACTGGTCGTCCTGGACGGTGACCATCACGTTAGAGGGCTTGAGGTCACGGTGGATGATTCCTTTTTGGTGGGCGTGCTGGACAGCTTCACAGACCTGGGCGAATAGCTTGAGCCGCTCAACGGTCGAGAGCCGGTGCTTGTCGCAGTACTCCGTTATGGGGATGCCCTTGACCAGCTCCATCACGAAGTACGGTCGGCCCTCGGGCGTTGCCCCGCCGTCGAAGACGCGGGCAACGTGGGGATGGTTCATCATGGCCAGGGCCTGGCGCTCGACCTCAAAGCGGGCGACCACCTGCTTGGTGTCCATGCCCAGCTTGATGATCTTGAGGGCGACGCGTTGCTGCATCGGCGCGGTCCACTCGGCCAAATAGACCGTGCCCATCGCCCCTTCGCCGAGAACCGACAGAACCTTGTACGGCCCGATGCGATCGGGATGCGTGGAGACCGGCTGCGATGCCGCGCCGCGATGTTGCGCGGATCAGAATCAGGCTGGAGGGATTCGGTCTGTTCGTTGGGGGGTTCGGTGGTCATGGAGAAGTACCTCTCTCACGGACGGGACACGGTAAACGCGCACCTGCCGGAAGTACACGGTACAGGCTTGGCGGCTGGTGACACCATCGACATTTCCGGCGTCACCGATCTTAACGGTACCATGATGATCGCGGTTACGGACCTGACGATGAGCTAGCGGCGACCGAAGACCGCCTGAAATGCGGCGAAATCATCCAGGTCCACGTCGTGGTCCACGTCGATATCGAACGGCTCACAATCGCCACCCACGACAGTAGAAGGCCCGGCCATGCAGGAGGCGAAGCCGGCGAAGTCCTCGAGATCCGGGCCGGGAGCACAGGGCGGCCAGCATGGAAACGTGCCGCCACCCACAGCATTCTGCACATCCATAATGTCGTCAACGTCGATGCTGCCATTCGGGACGCAACGAGCCAGGTCGAGGTTCTCCAATAGAACGTCACCCGGAAAGATGCCCTGAGATCCGTCGATAACCAAGGTGATGTCATAGAAATCGACGCTGCCGTCGTCGTTCACGTCCCCCCACAACCACGTCGTGGCACTCACCGGGTCCGATATCAGATCGAGGCCATGGCTCTGCTCGCACACGGTCTGTACGTAATACGTTGTGCTCGGGATAATCTCGAGATCGCCCACGTGGACCGTACCCCATTCGGCGGGAGTCTTAAAGATCGGGGATGCGTCGAGCCGTCCATCGGCTTGAATGTACAGAGACACGCACTCGACATCCTGGTCACCGGGATCACCGGTCACCAGGAGCGCAACCGGACCTTCATCCGGCGCGGGTGTGACGGCCAGATAACGCGAGCCGATTGCGGAAACGGTCGGCGGCTGGCACTCCACGATCACCACCTGGGCCGGCGGACCCAACTCTCCGGTGACCTCTGCACCTGAATCACCGACCACCAGCGTCCGGGCGCTCCCGCCGAGATCGTACTCGAAACGCAGCTCACCTACTCCAGCGGTGAGCGTTTGAAACAGAAACGTTGTGACCCACAGGCCCTCGCTCGTCGCAACGGCAACCGGCACATCAGAACCGAGCTGAGCGAAGGCCGCATAGAAGGCGTTGCCATCGTTGAACGGCGTGCCGGTATACGAATCACAGAACTCCACCGGGCTGCAATCGGCGTTTAGGCCAGATTGCTCAGGGAAGCTTGAGCTCATCCAATTGTAGGTATTGGGAGGGCAGGGGTCGTCGAGACAGGGATCCGTTTGGCCCAACAGCTCAAGATGTGACGAATCCCACACGAGAATCACTTCGAGCGCGATAACAGTCTGGCCAGAGACCTCGTCGGAAACAGCATACAAGCGAATCTCGACGACTTCGCCGATGCCCACGGACTGCTGGGCGGGTTGCCACTCCAAGTCAACGGCGGCCTGTAGCGACGGAGTGCCCACCGGGAACAAGCCCAGAACGGCAAAGACCAAGGGCAAGTAGTTGAGATAGCGCGACACGGTCTTGTCTCCAAGGGCGGAAGCACCACTTTCCCTCGCCGGTATCCGCGTCACGGGCACACGCCACCGCACGGATACGGAAGTTGCCTGAACGCATCCACGGCACTGGCGATGTCATTGAAATCGACCACTGCCTCCGGCAGGCACGAATTCGAGTCGGCGCCGACGAGGTCCACGTTGTATAAGGTGATCGTATCGAACACGCCACGGAATCCATCGACGACCAGAGAGATATCCACAAAGTCGACGGGCCCGTCGGAGTTGTTGACGTCGCCCCTCTTCCACGTTGTGCCCCCCGCTGCGGTGGACAGCCCTATCCCCTGTCCCGTGTCGCATTCGGCCTGAACGAGGTAGGACGTGCTCGGTATGATCTCCAAACCACGGACGTGGGCCGTTCCCCACCCATCAAGCCCTCTGGGTGCTTTGTAGACCGGCACGGGGCCAAGGGTACCATTCGACTGCACGTAGAACGATACGCACAAGACATCCTGACTGACACCGGTCACCAGGAGTGCCACGGGCGTCTCGCCCACGCGGGGTGTGACGGCCAGGTAACGAGGGCCTTCCGCCGCCACGACCGGTTCCCGGCATCCGCACGAATCGTTGTCCTCGTTGCACAGGGCCGGATCGTCGCAGGGGGTTTCGCCAGGTTGGCAACCCAGCATCGTATGGCAGAACTCGGGGCCGTTGCAGAACACACCGTCGTCGCACACGGTATCGTCGGGTACGTAAACGCAATCCCCGTCGTCACATTGGTCTTCGGTGCATCCAACCCCGTCGCCCGGACAATCAGCCACTGTGAAGCAATCGACGCACCGGTCGCCAGGTTCATCGCATAGTTGCCCCGGACAGGCATCGCCGCTTCCCACGCACGTGCCGTCGCTGCATTGATCCGTTGCGGTGCAGAACAACCCATCGTCGCACGGAATCACATTGTTTACGTTGGAGCATTCGCCGAACGTGCACCTGTCGGTGGTGCAGATGTTGCCGTCGTCGCAGCCCTCGTCGTCCAGGCAATCAACGCATCTGTTGAGATACTCGTCGCAAAGCTGCGGAGGCACGCACGGATCCGGACCGCCCACGCACGCAGTGTCGCTGCAGGTATCGTTGGAGGTGCAGAACTGCCCGTCTTCGCACGATGCTGTGTTGGGAATATGCTCACAGACATTGTCCACGCAAGAATCGTCCGTGCAGACGTTGCCATCGTCGCAGTCGTCCACCGTCAGGCATTCTACGCATTGGTCATTGGCCTCATCACATACGTCGTTGGGTTCATCGGGGCAGGGATCGCCGGTGCCCACGCATGCGCCGTCGCTACACGTGTCCGTAGCGGTGCAGAACAACCCATCATCGCACGGGAGCGTGTTGTTCGGGTTCTCGCACGCGCCGACAGCGTTGCAAATGTCGTCGGTACAGACGTTCTGGTCATCACAATCCGCCACCTCCAGGCATTCGACGCACGCATCCAGAGTCTCGCTGCAGAGCAACGGCACCGAGCAGGGATCGCCGCTGCCAACACATGCGCCGCCGCTGCACGTGTCCGTGGCCGTGCAGAACGACCCGTCGTTGCACGGCAGCGTGTTGTTCGTATACTCGCAGACACCCGCATTGCAGTCATCGTCGGTGCATCCGTTGCCATCATCGCAGTCTTCATCGAAGTCACACTCGATGATCCGTATCGTTGCCGTTCCGAGTGTGCCGGTAATAACCACGCCCTGGGTTGACCCCGCACCCAACACCCGCGTCTGGGTGTACAAGCCCGCGGTCAGGGGCATGACGATCTGACTACCGAGTGTACCGTCCAAGGCGCGAAACTCGAAGGTCGTGACCTCCATACCCGCGGGTGGCACGGCGGCTCCCTCTTGGAACCCCCCCAATGCCTGGTAAAGTGCATCCCCGTCGTTGTAGGGCAGCCCGGTATAGGGATCGCAGAACAGCCCCTCCCCACAGTCAGCGTTCAGCCCGTCCAGCCCGGAGTCGTTTGGGAAGGCCGAGAGGAACCAGCCGAAGGGCCCGTGGTCCGTGTGGCCCATCAACTCGAAAATGGACGGATCCCAATTCAGAATCACCTCTATCGCCCCGGTGGGCTGGTCGATGCAGGTGCCTGAAAGGGCCTTAAGGGTAACCTCTATAATGTCCCCCGTCCTCACGGTCTGCATGACCGGCGCCCAGTCCAGGTTCACGGTCGGGGGATCGACCAGCGTACCACTGCACGTGCCGTCCGTGCAGATGTCATTCTCGGTGCACGGGAAGCCGTCGTCGCAGGGGTCGCCCTCGTTCGCCGTTTGCGCCTGGCAGGTTCCATTCACCGGGTTGCACACGCCGACGTTGCAATCATCGTCCAAAAACGAGCAGTCCACTGGCGTTCCGGCGCAACTGCCTGCGCTGCACACATCGTTGATTGTGCAGCGATCGCTGTCGTCGCAGTCGGTACCGTCAGTCACCGGCGTCAAAGTATCACAGTTACCTTCCGCACCGGCCGGATCACACGAGGCCGTATTGCACTGATCACCCGAACCTGAACAATCCGGCGGACTACCACCCGTACACACTCCGCCTTGACATGTCTCGCCAACGTTGCACGTGTCATTGTCATCACAGCTCGTACCGTCAGTTACCGGTGTCAGGGTGTCGCAGTTGCCTTCGGAACCCGCCGGATCGCACGAAGCCACGTTGCATTGATCACCCGCACCGGAACAGTCCGGCGGACTACCACCCGTGCAAACACCGGCTTGACACGTTTCACCGAGGTCGCACGCGTTACCGTCATCACATGTCGTGCCGTCGGTGATGGGAGTTAGGGTATCGCAGTTGCCTTCCGCACCGGCTGGATCGCACGAGGCCGTGTTGCACTGATCGCCCGCGCCCGAGCAATCCGGCGCGCTACCACCGGTACAAGCGCCGGACTGGCACGTCTCACCTATGTTGCAGGCATCAGTATCATCACAGACCGTACCGTCAGTGACTGGTGTGAGAATGTCACAGTTACCCTCCACACCGGCCGAATCACAGGAGGCTGTATTACACTGGTCGCCTGCGCCTGAGCAGTCCGGCGGACTACCGCTCTGGCACACACCGCCCAAACACATGTCACCAACGGTGCAAGCATCCCCATCATCACATGGGCCGGTCACAATGGTATACTCGCACACGCCTGCGTTACAGACCTCGTCGGTACACGTGTTGTCGTCGTCGCAATCACCGTCCACGATGCAAGCATCGGCTGTGACGGTGATGGTCCCGTCGATAATGACTGTTGCAAGGTCTTCCCAGTAGCTCGCACCCGCACTGGTGGTGAGCGTCACATCCCAGACGCCATCTGCGTTGCCGCTGGCTGTCACCGGGAAGCCCGCCAGATCGGCCGAGAAGTCCAACATGCCTGGTATGAAAGATCCGTTGTCGTCCACGTCCCCATTGAGCATTAGGGAACCCGTTAAATCAGTGTCGTAGGGAGTAAAGGTCCCCACCACCGGCCAGGGATCGTCGATCTGGTAGACATCGACCGGCGGTGCGGCTGTAAACGTCAGCGTCCCGAAGGTTCCGGCCCGCGGCACGAGCTCCACCAGGATGGTCACGCCGAAGGTGGATTGATTCTCGACGTTACCCCACACTACAACGTCGGTGGTTGCCGCGGGCGGCATGGCGAAGCTGCTCACCATAAGCCCGACGGCCGGCGCGACTGTGATCGTGCCGGCCGCAAGGGTTGTGGTAACGTCCTCCCAATTGCTGTCACCGGAGGCTGTGGAAAGCATCACATCCCAGACGCCCCCGGCATCGGCGCTGGCCACCACGGGGAGACCCGCCAGTTGACCCGAGAACGTCACTGGACCGGGTATGAACGTTCCGTTGTCGTCAGCAGTGCCGTTGAGCAATGAGGAACCGGTCAAATCGGTATCGTAGGTGCTGAATGTCCCGATTCCAGGCCAGGGATCATCGATCTGATAGATGTCGGTGGGTGGAGCTGCCGTAAAGGTCACCGTCCCCGTGTTTCCCACGCGCGGTATGATCTCCACATAGAGGTTCACACCGTATGTGTCGTATCCGGCGACCTCGCCGGACACCAGAAGGTCCGCGCCTGTGCCGTAGGACATTTCCAAGCTTCCGACCGAGAGTGTAGCGGTCATGTTCAAGCACACGTCGTTCTCTTCGTCACACGTCTGTCCTGGACAGGGATCGCCGCTGCCGACGCAGACACCGTCGCTGCACACATCCGTCAAGGTGCAAAACAGCTCATCCTCACACGGAACGGTGTTGTTCGTGTACTCGCACACACCCCCGTCGCAGACATCGTCCGTACAGACGTTACCATCGTCGCAGTCCGCGTTGGTGGAACAAGGCACGCACTGATCGTCCACTTCGTCGCAGGCCTGCCCCGGACACGGATAACTCCCTGCCACACAGGAGCCGCCCACACACGTCTCGGCGCCGTTACAGAACTCGCCGTCGTCGCAGTCCTCATCGCCCAGGCAGTCCACACACGCATCGGCCACTTCATCACACATCTGCCCCGGACAGGGATCACTTCCCGCATAACAGGAACCGCCCACACATGTCTCTGCCCCGTTGCAGAATGTGCCGTCGCTGCAGTCCTCGTCCTGCAGGCAATCCACACACGCATCGGCAACCTCGTCACACATCTGACCCGGACAGGGATCGCTCCCCGCCACACACGTCCAGTCTACGCAGGTTTCGGCGCCGTTGCAGAATAGACCATCATCACAATCCTCGTTGAACTCACACTCGGCCGGCGTGACGGTGATGGTTCCGTCGATGAGTGTCGTGCTGAGACCCTCCCAGTCGCTGTCATCCGAAAAGGTGGAGAGGGTTACGTCCCATACGCCCTCGGCGTTCGCACTGGCCGTCACTGGAAAACTCGTCAAGGGTCCGGAGAATGTCACCGGACCAGGCTCATACGTCCCATTCTCGTCCACGGAACCGTTGAGCGAATTCCAGCCTGTATAATCTGTGTCGTAGGGAGTGAAGGTCCCCGCGCCAGGCCAGGGATCACCCAGTTGGACGACGTCGATCGGCGGCGCCAGTGTGAAGGTGACTGTCCCAACGTTGCCGCCCCGCGGCACGATCTCCACGAGAATGTTCACACCAAACGTCGATTCTCCGGCAATGTCACCCGAGACCACAACATTCTCGGTGGTGTCCGAGATCATATTCACGCTGCCGACTGACAGTTCTGCCGCTTCCACGTCTGCAGCGCCCAGCAGTACGACCGCGCAAACGGTCGTCAGGAGTCTACACAGCATCATCAGCCCCCCGTAACTCCGCAATTGGAAGACTCTATTCCCGAATGGCGGCCCCGTACGCATGCTCGGGATGTCCAAAGCTCTGATTGTCATTCGATCGACTCGGTGCACGCCTCATCCCCCCTATCACGGTGAAATCAGCGGAAGCTTGAAGAATGGGTTGACCTCCACACGGGCCGCGCCCAGATCAGCCAGGCGCACCCACACGTCCTTGTCGACGTCGTACCACTCTGTAATGGGTACACGAAAGAACGGATTGAAGCACGGGCAACTACGGATCAACCCCAGGTCGGTCAATGTCGTCTTGCGGTCGTCGTCGACGTCACCCGGAGTATTGCCCAGGTAGAACACGGCGTCACCGCCTGGGATGTTGTCGCCACTGGGCAGCACCACGGGGTTACCGACCATTTCCCCGTCCAGTTCGACACCGCTTGCGATAACCTGCGTCGAATCAATCGTCACCATCAGCCACCGCCGACGGACGTGATAGTCGTCCAAAACGATCGTGACCACCGTCACGTCCCCCTGCAATGTTGGTGTCACGGTGATGGCGGTTGCAGCGTCGGTCACCGGGAAGAACAGCACCTCACAGGTCCCCCCACCGAGGATACATTGGTCGTTGGGATTGTCCGGGTTGCAGGGCTGCCCGTCGTTGCTTCCACCAACGCACACCGGCGGGTCCGACCACTCAAATCCAAAGGCTGCATCAGGGGGTGTCGGCAGGTCCACGACGTCATTGAAGAACACACGGATCCCGGTGATTCCGCGCACGTAGTTGGTGAGGTTATCGATCGTCGCCGTCGATCCGGTGGCAAGGAACTTTGGACCCGGATCGGCCAAGGGGGCCGACACGTCGCAGGTGCTGTTACGGCACGCGCCGTCACTGGAGCAATACAGACCTTCGTTATCGCCGCCAACACAGGTCCCAAACCGCCCGGCGTAGAACACTTCGAGATCGGCCACGTGGATGGACGCAAAACACTCGTCATTGACCTCGTCGCACAAGAGAGGCGCACAGGGATCGCCGCTCGAGATGCAGACGCCGCTGCTGCAAGTCTCCGTCCCGTCGCAGAATTCACCGTTGTCGCAGGAGCCGCCCTCATTCGTCGGCACCGCCTCACACGACCCGTCAGCCGGGTTGCACGTACCCACGTTGCAGGCATCATCAAGGTGCGAACAGTCGACGTCCGTTCCGGCACAGACGCCGGCCGTGCACACGTCGGTCTCCGTACACAGATCATCGTCGTCGCAATCACCGCCCTCGTTGACCGGTTGAGCCTCGCAGGCGTCGATGTCCTCATTGCAGACACCGTCGTTGCACTGATCCGTCAACGTGCTGCAATCCGGAGGCGTACCCGCCTGACAGCTATCACTCACAAACGTTTCGAGGCCGTTGCAGTACAGCCCATCGTCGCATGTCGATGTGATCGTGGCCGAGTCGGTCGTGATCGGAAAGATCGTGGTGTTGTCCGCCGCCACGGTTAACTTGGTAAAGAATGGGTCGGCGTCCGGGCGGAAGGTGATGCTTGTGACGCCTTCGTCGATTGCCGTAAAAGTCAGCGTGGCCACGATACCGTCCACGATTGTCGCACCGCCGTTGAGAATCACCGCGTAGGTCACGTCACCGAAATCATCCGATTCGTTGACCTCCACCCAACCTTCCGCCGGCGGGAGGAGCCCCAGGTCAACCGGAACGATGTCGACCAACGTCAACACTGTGTCGTCGTAGTGGATCAGCGCTTGGACGCCGTTGATGGCTACCGATAGGTCGGCTACATCGAGCGTTACGATCACCGTCTCGCCGGGCATGACGGTCTCAGAACCGGCCACCACGTTGAGGCTCAAATCATCCACCGCCGTTGCCGGCGTCGCCACCAGCGCCCCCCCCAAGGCCGCGATCATTGCGATGACCGGAGCTCTTTTCCTGTGCTCACTCATCAGCAAAGCCTCTTTCCTATTGGTCCTGGGCAGTCAAACACGGAGCCAGCCCAGTGCTTGCCCACTGCATCATCATGGTGCGGGGCCAGCCATCTCCGCGTAGAAAGCTGCATAGTCCACGGCGTCGACGTCACCGTCGTCGTCGAAGTCGTAAACAACGCACCGCAGCGCCGGCTCCAGCGCGTAGGCCGGTGGATCGATCGGTCCCACCGGGCCGGTATAACACGCCTGCAATTCCGAGAAGTCGCGGACGTCGATCTTCTCACTGCCATCACCATCGCCGGGCTTGACCACCGTGAGCGTGGCGTGGCCCATTGCGGTCGCCAGCCCCTCCCAACTACTATCCCCCCCGACAGAGTTGGACAGCATCACGTCCCAGATACCCCGGGCGTCGGCGCTCGCTATGACCGGAAAGCCCGCCAGCGCGCCGGCGAAGGTCACCGGCGCGGGTATAAACGTCCCGTCGTCATCGATGCTCCCGTTGAATAAGAGTGATGGTGTCGCATTGGTGTCATAGGCGATGAACGAGCCGGCGCCCGGCCACGCATCCTCGATCTGGCGAATGTCGACCGGTGGCGCGGGCGTAAATGTCATCGTGCCGACGGCGCCTGCCCGCGGTACCAGTTCCATCATGATGGTCACGGCGTACGTCGACGCACCGGCGATCTCACCCGACACGACCACCTCGCCGATCCGACCGGCGGGTAGGATCACGTCCGCCGCAGTCAACAGGGCCTCAGCAATCGTCACCCGCGCGGTTCCAAGAGTCCCCGTAACGTCCTGATTCGGCTCGTCCGTGCCGAACACCTGTGTCCTGGAATACTCCCCCCGCTCCGGTTCAATCACGACGTGAGTCAAATGGGTCTCGGCCAGTGCGCGGAACGTGAAAGTCGTAACCAACAACCCACCGCGCGTCGCAGTGGCGGGAGCGATCGAGACGACAGTGTATATGGCGTCGCCGTCGAGCAGCGAATCGTTCAGCCCATCAAGGTGCTCGTCGGGCATAAACCCGGACATGGTCCAGTCGTGCGGACCGTTGTCGATCGCGCCGATCAGCTCAAGCAGCACCGGATCCCACGTAAAGATCACATCCAACGCGGAGAAAGATTGGTCGCTGCCGTCGTCAGACACGGCATACAGGCCGATGTCGACCACCGCTCCGACAGGGACGGTCTGTGGCTCCGGCGCCAACACGAGGTTCACCTCAGCAAACGCCGGTGACACAGCCATGCCTCCCACACACAGGGTCGCCGCGACTGCGCCGACCATACTCATCCTCATCGTGCTTCTCCCCAATCATCAGCGCCCACTCACCCCGGCCGACGGAATCACCCGCCAGCCGATGGCTCCCCACTGTTGGGCGAATCACCCGGTCACCATCTCGCAGGTTCCTCCACGCATCCCAAGACAGCACCGGGGAAGCAAAAGCACAAACCCCTTGCAGACTCAAGCGCGGTCCCTAGCGACGGCGCTTGGAACGGACCTTACGTGCCTCCAACTTGACCAGCTTGCGACTGAACTCCGGCAACAACACCAGACCATGCCGCTGCGCGAAGGCGCGAATGTCCCTGGTATCGACGACACCGTCACCGTTGAGGTCGGCCCTATCGGCGTTGGCGAGCGCCAGGCTGCTGACGGCCACACTGCTGCGCGCCAGCGGTTGCGCCCAGATCACCGGGATAGGATCGGCGCCGACGGGCTGCAGGCCGCCGTCGCCCGCGCTGGCCCGGGCGCCGCACTCGTCCTCGGCCTCACCAACCTCAAAGAAGTTCACCTGGATCGCGGTAAAGTCGGCCGTGTCCTGCACACCGTCACCAGTGGCGTCGCCGCCCGTGGTCTCGTTGGCATCAATCGGATCGTTCCACCGGCTCGCCAGGATCGAGAAGTCGGTTATGTCGACCAGGTTGTCCTGCGGGACCACACCGGTGTGGAAGTCACCAGCCATCAGTTGGTTGCCTCCCGTCAGGTCGACCGTTGCGACGTGGCAGGTGCCATACGTAACAGCCGCCAGCTTGCGCAGCGTGTGGCCTTCCTGAACGCTCACCCAGTCGGCATCCGGGCTGGTATTATCAATCGTGATGCTGCCGACCCCACTAACGTCCGTGGTCACTGGTAGGACGCGGGTATCAGTCGTACCGGGGCAGTTAGTGACAACGAAGGTGACGTCACGGGTAACAACATTCGAGACCGCTTCGAGTTCCAGCGTCACCTCGATGCTGGGCTGGATGATCGTGACAATCTTCTGGCAACTGCTGCTACAGCCGTTGTCGTTGGTCACGGTGACATCCAACGTAACCGCCGTACCGGACCCGGCCGTATACGTGATCTGGTTGGTGCCCTGGCCGCTCGTGAGCGTTCCGCCCGCCACCGCCCAGACGTAGGTTGCCCCCGCCCCGGCATTCGGTACTGAGGCGAAGTTGTTCGATGACTGAAAGCAGACCTCATTGGCGCCCGAGATGGTGCAGTCCGGCGCGTCGACCGTCACGACTTTCTGGCACGTGCTCTGGCAACCGTTTGCGTCGGTGACGGTCACCTCCAGGGTCAGGCTCGTACCCATGCCCGCCGTGTAGCTGATCGAGATCGTCCCCTGACCACTGTTGAGCGTTCCGCCTGTCACGGTCCAACTGTACGTGGCACCCCCGCCGGCGTCCGGGACCGTGGCCGTGTTCCCGCTCGACCCCGCACAGACCAGATCGTTCGCCGAGATCGTGCAGTCCGGGTTCGCATTCACCGTGACAACTTCCTGGCAACTGCTCACACAGCCGTTGGCGTCCGTCACGGTGACATCAAGTGTCAGCATCGGACCCGAGGCCGCCGTATAGGTGATCCCGGTGGTGCCCTGCCCACTGTCGAGCGTGCCGCCCGTGACCGTCCAGTCGTAAGTGGCCCCCACCCCGGCGTCCGAGACGAAAGCGCTATGCCCGCCCGTGTCAGCACAGACCTCGTCGTCAGCCGTGATGACGCACGCGGGGTTCGCGTTGACCGTTACCACCTTCTGACACGTACTCACGCAACCATTGCCGTCCGTCACGGTAATATCGATCGTCACGGTCGTCGGGTCCGTGGCGGTATAACTGATCGACTGGGTACCCTGACCGCTGTCGATCGTCCCGCCCGTAACCGTCCACGCGTAGCTCGCACCGCCACCCGCGTCCGGCACGGAGGCGACGTGGCCGGAGGTCCCGTCACAGACCTCATCCTCAGCCGTGATCGTGCAGTCCGGGTTCGCGTTGACGGTGACAACCTTCTGGCATGTGCTCACACACCCGTTGGTATCCGTCACGGTGATGTCAATCGTCACACTTGTCGGGTCCGTGGCCGTGTAGCTGATCGAGATGGTGTTCTGACCGCTGTCGAGCGTGCCGCCCGTAACCGTCCACGCGTAGCTCGCCCCGACCCCGGCGCTCGGTACGGAGGCAACGTGGCCGGAGGTCCCGTCACAGACTTCGTCATCGGCCGTGATCGTGCAATCCGGGTTTGCATTGACCGTGACAATCTTTTGGCATGTACTCACACAACCGTTGACATCCGTCACGGTGATATCAATCGTCACACTCGTCGGATCCGTGGCGGTATAGCTGATCGACGTGGTGCCCTGACCGCTGTCGATCGTCCCGCCCGTCACCGTCCAATCGTAAGTTGCGCCACCGCCGGCGTCCGGCACCGAGGCGACATGGCCGGAGGTCCCGTCACACACCTCATCGTCCGCCGTGATCGTGCAGTCCGGATTGGCGTTGACCGTTACCACCTTCTGGCACGTGCTCACGCAACTGCCGGCGTCGGTCACGGTACAGTCAATCGTTACGGTTGGACCTGCCCCGGCCGTGTACGTGATCGACGGCGTATTCTGGCCGCCGGTAAGCGTCCCGCCAGTGACCGTCCAGTCATAGGTGGCGCCCCCTCCGACGTCGGCCGTCGAAGCGCTGTTTCCGGTGGAGCCGTCACACACCTCGTCGTCAGCCGTGATGATGCACTCGGGATTCGCGCTCACCGTGACAACCTTTTGACAACTACTCACGCAGCCGTTCGCGTCCGTCACGGTGACGTCGAGGGTAACGCTCGTCGGGTCCGTAGCCGTATAAGTGATCGAGGTGGTGCCCTGACCGCTGTCGAGCGTACCACCCGTCACCGTCCAGTCGTAGGTCGCGCCGCCACCGGCGTCCGGCACCGAGGCGATGTTGCCACTGGAACCATCACAGATTGAGTCGGCTGCCGTGATCGTGCAATCCGGGTTCGCGTTGACCGTCACGATCTTCTGGCACGAGCTCACACAGCCGTTTCCGTCCGTCACGGTGATGTCGATTGTTACAGTCGCCGGGTCCGTGGCCGTATAGCTGATCGACGTGGTGCTCTGGCCGCTGTCGATCGTCCCGCCGGTCACCGTCCAGTCATAGGTCGCGCCGCCACCGGCGTCCGGCACGGAGGCGACGTGACCGGAAGTTCCGTCGCAGACCTCATCGTCGGCCGTGATCGTGCAGTCGGGATTCGCGTTGACGGTGACAACCTTTTGGCAGTCGCTCGTGCATCCATTACCATCGGTCACGGTGACATCGATCGTCACACTTGTCGGGTCGGTTGCCGTGTAGCTGATCGACGTGGTGCCCTGGCCGCTGTCGAGCGTGCCGCCCGTTACCGTCCAGGCGTAGGTCGCGCCTCCGCCGGCGTCGGCCACGAAGGCGACGTGGCCGGAGGTTCCATCACAAACCTCGTCATCAGCGGTAATTGTGCAGTCCGGGTTTGCGTTGACCGTCACCACCTTCTGACAGAAGCTCTCGCAGGAGTCGCCGCCGACCACGGTCACATCGATCGTCACAGTCGTCGGGTCCGTGGCCGTGTAACTGATCGACGTCGTGCCCTGACCGCTGTCGATCGTGCCACCCGTCACCGTCCAGTCGTAGGT
>JBARRC010000002.1:0-5925 GCA_049644045.1 Phycisphaerae bacterium | reverse complement strand
TCTCAGTTCCACGGTCGGACCAAACCTACGCCAGTACGAGTACATGGCTGCAAACACGGCGGCTACGTTCTTACGCGGCCCGTACCCGCCGACGTAAAGCGCGTAGGGAGGTGGTTGCTGATCAGTTTTCCGAAGGTTGGATGGTGGGATAGTCACGCCATTGGGAATGGTCACGACCTTGGCATGGTCGACGCATAGTGTCGTCAAGACTTGTTTCCGAACGTAGTCACTCACAGTCGTGATATAAGCGGCACGCTTCGTCGACGCACGCACTGCTCGCTGATAGCAAAAGCGTTGCGCGACGTTCGTGAAATACGACCGCGGGTTTTGCCACGGAATCAGGTCGTGGATCGTCAGCACACAGGGCACGGGGCATCGTGCCGGCACACCGGTATTCCACGTCGCATGGAACAGGTCCACCTTCGCACGGCGAATGAGCTTTCGAAGATGTGTCTCCTCCCAGACCAGACGTCGTACGGCTGTACGATCCTTGCGCCCGAAGGTCGAGGTCATGGTCTCGATGTCACGTCGTCCCTCCCACGGCGGAAATCCATCACGCCCACACAACGCGATGATCCTTAGATCATCCTGTTTGGTGAGTTCGTCAATGAGCCGGGTGACCACGCGGCCGACGCCGGAGAAGCGCCCGACCAGCATTCGGGCATCGAGCATGATAGAGAGGCGCCGTGTCATCAGGAAGCGGGTCTCCGAGCAACGCAGCAGAGCGTCTGGCCCTTCCAACGCCATAGCGGAAACGCTGACCACACCGTCGCGTGTGTCGTCACGAACCGGCGCAGTCGCCAGCCGGAGGGGATTCGATGATAGTTGCGGAACCAGGGCAGACCGATCGTCCTCAGGTCCAAGATATCGAACCCAACCTCCAATAGCAGCGACCGGAGGCTGTGTCGGTCGAAGATTCTCACATGCGTCTTGTCCGCGTAAACACTCGGGTCACGAAACTGTGCGTTCGGTGTGAGCAACAGCAACACCCCGCCAGGTTGCAGCGCGCGTAACCATTCCCGGCACGCCTGCTTATAGGCTGAAATGTGTTCAATCACGTGCTGGCAGGTCATCGCGTCAAACGCACCATCGGTGAAGGGAAGCCGCTCCGCAGCGGCACACATCAACGGAGTTGATTGAAAGCGCTTCCGCGTGAGCGTGAGGCCCTCCACGCAGTGATCCACGCCCAATGCGCGCGACGGCCCGATCACCCCAAACAATCCGCCGATCCCACAACCGACGTCCACGACGCGCCGCGCGGCGGTTGGAAGATGTCGGCGAACCCAGTCGGCCTCCATTTCAAACTCAACGCCGTGTCCACGCCTTAGGAAATGCTTCTCGACAGACCCGTTCACACCGGCAACTCGACCTCTTTTTCGTAATTTGTAATTTGTAATTTGTAATTCGTAACTGTGTGTGGCGCCCACTCGGTCTTTGGTGTGTACGCTTCACGATTGAGCGTGGACACGAGCCTCGCCAGAGCCCACCAGGAACAAGAGGGTCGTGGACACGCGAGCCGATCTCCCCAAAGCCTCAAGTACGCTTCGGCCGTGCGGTTCCACGTCAGGGTTCGCGCATGCTGGTAAGCACGAGCCACCAGCGCCGCGCGCGCCTCTGGGTGTTCAACATAGTAAGCCACCTTCTCCGCCAGCTCTGCACCACTGGCAACTGCAATGAGATAGGGGCTGAAGGACTCCCCGCTTACGTAGTCTCGTTTTAGCGGATTGCCATGGGCGGCGAAGACCAGCCGTCTTCTGGCCATTGCCTCCTGGATGGCCATCCGACCGTCAACGAAGGCGAAGCACGAGTCGGTGATATGTCGCTGCGCGTTCTCGGTTTGTCCGTGAAAGTGTATCGGTAGCGCTTCGCGTTCACTGCGTTCGCGCAGCTTGGAGGCCGCTGCCCCGTTGCCGTATACGTGCAGCTCGAAGTCGCGGCGTTGCTCGCGTGTCAGGATTCGCACTGCGTCGATATAAACGCCAATACCGCTGTCCGGTTCGAGCCGCCCGATATACACGGCTGAGGTCGGCGGCGGTCCCGGCACGGGATCCAAGTCGTCAGCGGCGGGGGACAGACCCTGGTCGAGGCACAGGTCCGGTTCGACGCCGAGCCACTTCTCGATGAACGCCCCATCGTGGATGAAGCCAACCGCCAACTTGAGCGATCGGATCGCCCGACGCTTTTCCCAGTCCGGTACGGGATAGACGGAAGATGTTCCATGACGCGTCAGGAACACCTTCCGCGGGTCGATCAGGAATCCGACATTACGCCACATGTATTCCAGCGGGTAGGTGCTGCTGACGTGGATGACATCAGCTTGCCGGAAGAGGTTGACATGCCGCCAAAACCACCAGCGGGCCCGCAAACGCGAACGCAGCGCCGGGAAACGATGAATCCGCACCCCCTCGTGCACGTCGCTTTCCGACATGCCTTCAGCCGTCGCCCCCGCCACAACGTCAACTTCGTGTCCCATAGCGAGCAGTGTTTTGGCAAGTTCGTGAACGTACTTCTCAACCCCACCGACACTCGGCCAATAGTACTAGGCAAAGAATACGACCTTCATCCAACCCGCATGCCTTCAGATCGGCACGCCTCATCCGATCGAGGGGTCTTACCCGAAACCAGACATCGCGCCGCCGCCTGCACCGCGTCGTACAAAGTCCGGACACGGGGTTCGTTCCAAAACGATTCCACAAAATAGCCGACGGCGTCGAGGTATTGACACGCATGGAAGGTATCGTAGCCGAGCTGCCGGCACGTTCGCGCGAGATTCCGCCGGACCACGCGGTGCTGCACGCGACTTAGATCGTTGAAAGAGTCGCGGATCGCCCGCAGCGCGTCTCGATAGCGGCGGGTGTTTTGACGGCTGTCGGTCCGGGCCAGACTCCCCCGAGTGTAATGATGAAGGCACAGCGGCTCGTCCACAAAGCCGGCCCGGCAGGTTCTCACCACGGCCAGATAGAAGAGCCACTCCTCCGCATACGCATGATCGACGGGAAACCGGATCAACTCGCCGAGAACCTCCCGGCGAACCATGCCCACGATCGTCGCAATGAAATATCCGCGAATGAGCATGTCGAACAGATCGCCCGTGCAGACACACAAACCGGGCGCGACCCTCTCACAGGGTACTTCCCGTGCCAGGGGGCACTTCGCATCGAAGACGCTCTCGTGCCGCACACCTTCAAGATCGACGAAGGCGTAGTCGCTGTAAACCAGCCCGAGTTCCGGGCGGAGATCGAAGAGCTTCAGTTGGCGCGCGAGTTTGCTCGGGAGGAATTCGTCGTCGGAGTCGAGGAAGGTCACGAAGCGACCGCGGCAAGCGTCGATGCCGGTGTTGCGCGCACAACTGCTCCCACCATTCGCCTGCTGGATGTAAATCAGTTGGTCTGGCAGTCGCTTGGCGTAATCGGCTGCGACCTCGGCGGTTCCGTCTGTGGACCCGTCGTCGACGAGCACAATTTCCCAATCGTCGAACGTCTGCGATACAACCGATTCGAGGGCACGAGGTAAGAGCGTCTGACGGTTGTAGGTCGGCAATATGACCGAGACTGTTCGGCGTTTTTCATCCTTCATCCTTCATCCTTCATCCTTGTATCCTTGCTGACGACCAGACGGTCGAACACCTCCGCCAGCCGGCGTGCCGATTCGAGGCGACTGTACTGCGGCAGATGCGCAGCGTGGCACCCATTCATCGGGTGCCCGGTCTGCCAGGCATCGTATAGCTTGCGTAGGGCGGCTGCGACGGACTCCTCATCGGTGTTCGCAGTCAGTCCCGCTCCGCATGAACAAACGATCCGCGCACCCTCGCCCCCTTCCGGTCCCACGATGAGAATGGGGCGTTGCGACGCAAGATACTCGAAGAGCTTCCCGTTGATGATGGAGTTGGCGTGGAGGCCGTCGGGTTTGACCGATGCAAGAAGCGCATCGGCCTCAGCCATCTCGCGCACGGCCTCCCTGTGCGGCACATACCCCGTAAAAACGTATCGAATCCCGGCGGAATGAATCCTCGCGAGCGTGCTCTCGTCGGCGTGGCCGACGATGCGAAGCACAAACCGGTCCCGGTTCGCTCCAAGTTCGGAAACAAACCGTCGCAGACCGGAAAGCAAGACCTCGTTCGCACGAAAGTGATCGAATCGCCCGACAAAGGCCAGGACAAATGCTGGATTGAGGCGGTGTCCATCGCGGCCCACGTCCACGAAATCAACGGGATCGAACCCGTTCGTAATCGTCACGAATTTGTGCCGCATTGTTGGCACATGGCCCGCAAGAATCTCCGTCTGACGGGGAGTGACACCGATGACGGCATCGGCCGTCTCCAGAATCTCTTGCTCCAAGCGACGGTGTGCCAGACGCCTCCTTCGGGACGGCTCGTGGTATCGAGGGTCGTCCGTCCACAGGTCGCGAAAATCAGCCACCCAGGGTTGTCCCGTTTCTCGCTTCAGAGCGAGGGCGAGCAGATGGTTGGCCACCGGACTGAATGTCGAGTAGATCGCATCGACAGGCTCTTTGTGGATCAGCCGGCGGAGGGGCCGGATGCTGGCGCGCGCCCACGATGCGTACTCATCCGTGTACGGTCCTCTGGTGAGCCACGCATCGAGTCGCCAGTCGACGGCTTGGACCAGTTTCGTTGCAACACGACCCCGGCCGATCTTACTGCGAGCGAAACGCCCCAAGGAGCGAACGCCCCGCTCGCAGCTCCACCTGTGCACGGCCACCTCTGGGGTAAGATCCGCTAGAAGCGTGTGATCCTCGGGCAGGCCGGCAATCGGGTCGGCTGCCCAGACGGTCGGCAGCCAACCAGACTGTGGCAAATACTTGGCGAACTTGACCGAGCGTTGCACGCCCCCTCCGCCGGTCGGTGGAAACCCGTAGGCCACCATCAGCACACGCCCGCGACATGGCTGCGACATGTCCGTGTCAAAACCACCAGCCAACATAACCCCTTTCCCAGAGGAACCCGGTCACGACGAGAACGCACCGTAAGCACAGTCGCCGGAAAGGTTATCGGCACCTCTCAAGGGGTGCTTTCGGTGTGCGCGACCTGTCCGTACTATTCCAGTGAAACTTGTAAGTGCACAAATGGCTGTCGCCAACAATATAAAAGCGTTTTTTTGCGTTGTCAGGTTGAATAGACGGGACGATAAAGTTATATTGGCGCTTTGCAGGTAGCTGGCATCGGCTGTCACCAGATCACTTTGAAACGCACATGGGAGGTATGTCATGTCCATGGGAAAGGTTGTGCTTGGTGTTGTTGGTCTATTCGTTATCGGGGTGACTCTTACTGCTACTCTTGTTACCGCTGCTGAGCAACCGAATCGCGCTCAGCCACGGCTCGATCCGGTTCCTGTTGAAGACACGTTTGACCTTGCCACGTATTGCGGTCCCGGTGCTGTGTCGGTTACGTCCGACGGCGAATGGATTCTCGAACTCGACGGTTTGGAGGAACCCATCGTATTCGATGCCACGATCAAAAAGGGGAACCTCCTGCCAAATAGCTCGGCTGTCGGTCACGTCGACGTGACGCTCGACAGGACCACCATGTGGGTTATGGTGACGGACGACAAGGACGCGGAGTATTTCTACCAGGCCATCGTTAAAGTCGACGAACACGATGTGAAAGAGATTGCCAAGGCTATAAGCGCTGCCGATATCGGCTTACGCGAGGACCCTGTGGAACCGCAGTGTCCGGGCGGATCGTGCTCGTGTGCGGGAAAGTGCACCGCATGTTGCCCAATTGGCTTTTTCCCCGATTGTAACTGCAACGGTTCGGGGCGCTGTACCTGCCGCCCGAAGTCGAGCTAGTTTATAGTTTATTATAGAAACAGTAACCACCGGCGGATCCCAATCAATCCTCACTGCCACAGGTGGTGGATGAGCGCGGGCATATGATAAGCCCGACGCTTATTGTGTAGCTTCAAGAGC
>JBARRC010000001.1:0-6156 GCA_049644045.1 Phycisphaerae bacterium | reverse complement strand
ATGTTGAATGATGAACACGCAAACGATCGTCGACATTTTGAACGAGCTGTTGGCGCTCGAGCAGGGGAGTCTGGCATCTCACCTTCCGGAAATGACCGTTTTCGTTTCCCGTTTGTCAGTCGAGGGCTTGAACACCGTACAGCGTATGGCACGGGCAAGCGAGGAGCATGGTGCTTTGCTTGCCGGTGCGATCCTTCAGCTCAATGGTGTGCCGGGGCCGCGCATCGCTGATGCGCAGTGGGCTGATTTGCACTATCAGGAATTGCACCATGTGCTGCCTCGCCTTGTCGTGGATCGAGAAGCGCTGATCCGGAAGTACACGCTGGCGGCAGCGCAGGCTGACTCGGAGCCACGCGCAGCGGAACTCATCTCACGCATCCTCGAGCATCATCAGGAAGAGCTCGCGTCGTTGCGGCAACACGAATAACGCGGGCTATGCCAACAGTTCCTCAGCCCTTTCGAGGATGCGCGCGAAGTCCAGGTTGCACTTGCAGGCGCGAGAGGCGGCCGCCACGTCTGCACCGGGCCAATCACGCGCCTCCGGAGGTAGGGCAGTCAGAAGCTCACGGGCTTCGTACACCCGGCCGTCCTCCTCGGCATAGCTGACGTAGCGGGCGATGGTGTTGAGCTTCGCCCGGGTGTTGGCGGCCTCGCGGCAGCGGCCGTCGCAGCCGACGCAGAAGGTCCGCTCGCCCTCTCTGAGCATGGTATCGACGGCCCCCAACTCTTCTTTGGTCAGCGGTTTGAAGTTCTTCGCGGCTATGGCGTTCTCGCGGAGCTCCTCGAAGTTCTTCATGTGCGAGCACGTGCAGGCGAATCGTTCGTCGGTCCACATCGCGCTAAGCACCGCGGTGTGTGTGGACAGGCCCTTTTTCTCGAAGGTTGGAAAAACATCCTTGATTTTCTCCACTCCGCGGCCTTGTTTCATGGAGATCAAACCGATGCCAGCCTTGTGGCAGGCGTCAAGGGCCTTGTTGAACTCGGCGTTTTCGCGTATCAGCGTGGGATCAGCCGCGACCATGATCGCGTCCACCCAACCGCCCTTGGCCGCGGCGTCGAGAAGTCCGGTTCGCACCTCGATCGGATCGGTGTGCGTGCTGAACCCTAGAAACCGGCACTTGCCCGATTTGCGAATCGTATCGGCCGCCTTGACCCATTCCTTGTCGGTGAACCATTTCGCGTCCTCGAGCCCGCTGTAGTAATCGGTATCCCCCAGCGCGTGTACCATGAATAGATCGATGGAATCCGTCTTGAGCGCGTCGCACCGTTCGTCGACCATCTTGACGAACTCGTCCGGCGTCTTCGGCAAATCCTTGGTGACCAGGAAGTACTCCTTGCGATGCCCGGTCTTCTCGAACCACTCCGCCAATGTCCGCTCAGAGGCGCCCTTCAGATAGGCCTTGGCCGTGTCGATGTGCCGGATGCCCAAGGAGTGCATCATGTTCAAGTGGCGCAGATTGGTGCCGTAGCCGGCCCCTTGGCTCAGGATGGTCACATCGACCCCGGTTCGGCCAAGTTTCCGTTTGGGCAGTACCACGGGCGCGGAATCCTTCTCGCTCGCCTCGTCTTTCTCCGAGGCCAGGACGGGAAGAGCCGCGACAGCCGCAGCAGCGGCTGCGCCGCTCCGGAAAAAGTCACGTCGGGATACGGAGGCGTCATCGTTCATCGAAAGTCTCCTGCGTTAAAGGGAGGGCCGTTCCACCACGTGGACCTGAACCTGCAAAACCGGGAACCTGTCCGAATAACCCCAAACCACAGGCTTGAAGCCCGCGCGGTGCTGCGAAATCAAGGCTATTCTAATAGGCTTCAGGCAGACTGCACCATTCTCCGCGACAAGATGGCGCACCTCCCTGTCCGGTAGGCTACGCGGCCTTGAACAAAGTTGCAAGCCTCCTACCTGTCTGGAGAGACAGTGGGGTGCATCCCGAAAAAGGTGGCGGAAACTTGGCTAGGGTGGCATGGGCAAGCGTCAGCTTGCCCGTGAAAGGGTCCAGCACGGGCAAACGAGTTTGCCCATGCCACCCAGAATGGGATGCACCCGAGACGGTGGGTGTGGTCAGTGATTGTGGCATCTGCCTGTGTCAGACCGCTGGGTGCCATGGCCAAGCGCAGCGCCGCCATGCCGTACGTCCACATGGCGGCGCTCCGCTTCAGCGGAGCTTGACCATGGCACCCGTCGCCACAAAACGTGGCCACACCCGAGACGGTTGCGCTGGGGGTGAGCTTCGCATGTTGAAATGGTCAACGAGCGCGGCGGAGAGGCGTTACCCGGAGTCGGCACGGTTTACGACTCGTGGGACGGGGGAACCGCCGCCCCTACGTTTGAGGACATGGGCCACGCGCGCAGCACCTTTGATAACTGCGGCCGCCACGTTAACGGGCTTCCATCACCCGGTCTGACGGATCGCGCTTCTCGACTTCACACGGCAGCGTGACGATCGTCAACGGCTTCAGGGTGAGCGGGGTGATCTGGTACAAGTCCAGATCACGCAGGAAGGTGACTGCTACCACACCGGAATGACCAACCACGACACGCTGGAAAGCAATCGTAAATGTGCCGCAGGCGTCGTCGGAAACGGCCAGGACGAGCGTGCCGCAGTACTTCGGCGGAGGAGAGTACACCGGGGAGTCCGAAAGGTAGAACACGACGCTTCCGTACATATATTCCAACCAGCTTACAGCGTTTAACTCCGGACGGTCGAAATAAACGTAGTCGGCTCTTGACGTGTCGATGAACGCACCGAGCTCCGGCTCGTAATTCGGGCCAGCGCATATATGGGGTTCAGAGTAGCAGTGCTGCCCTTCCGGGCAATCCTCGTCCGAGTTGCAGGTGCCGTAGACGACCTCGAATGCGCCTTCGCAGTACGTCGGCTGGCCATCAACCAGGTGGCATTGCACATTCTCCGGGCAATCCTCGTCCGAGGTACAGGGGACGGCCTCGATCGGCCGGTCCCAACCCAGTGGCAGGACGGCACCCCGCTCCCCACTGAGGAACCCAAACATATCGATCGTAGCCTGCCACGCCCGCAGTTGTTCACCGTTGGGTGACCAATTGGAGGCGTAGATTTCGGCTACGATCGTATCGCCCGCCTTTGCGGTGACCGTGTTGGTCGGCGTGATCACCCAATCGTTGATTTGGACGGCCTTGAGGGAAATGGTCGGCGGCTCAGCAGCCGCGTTTACCGTCAACAGACCCGCAATCGAACAAACAAACCCAATTCGTCGCTGAATGTGTGTCATAGCTTAGTCCCTTTCGTCAATACACCTGAATCCCAAAACGAACCACCAGACACGTATACGCCTCACTATCATTTATATGCCGCAGCATAGGTGTCTATCAATAAGGTTCTCCTCCCCAAAAGTTGCTTGGATTGTGGCGGTCTCGGGGCGTCCACCGAGGTCGGAACGGTCGCTTGATCGGGGGGCCGCTTGGCGTCGTTGGGGCTTCGACAACTCGGAGAAACTGAGTCCCTACGTCTGGTCATGGCGCCTTCTAAGGCGTCTGACGGTTTCCCGCTGACCAGGGCGGGCCTTGAAGCCGGTCGGGCCTCCAGCGAACGACCTACCCAGCGGGCACACCGGCGTTGCAGCGGCCGCCACTCCATGTTATGCTCCCTACATGTCATGTAACGGCGCCTGACCAAGCCCTTTTACTGGCACGAGGAGGTGACTCATGAAATCAAGGATCGCATTCGGATTGCTGTGCCTGCCATTCTCGTGGACGATCGGTGGGTGCTTGACTGCGGCGGATCACGCTTCGCAGCTTCACTCCGCCCAAGAGCGCAAGCTGACTGTGGGTGTCGTCCAGAAAGAAATCCGAGAGGGAATGTCCCAGGCGGACGTTGCCGCTGCGTTGGGTTCCCCGAACATCGTGACCAAGGACTCGGGTGGTACCGAAGCTTGGATCTACGACAAGATCGCGACGGAAGCATCGTACTCCAATGACTCTAGTGGGATCGGTGGTATGGTAGGCGCCGGCGGTCTGCCCAGCGGTCGTTCTTTGGTTCTCGGCGGGGTCGGCGCCGGTCATCGAAGGTCAGCCGGGGCATCCGCGACGACTCAGCGGACGCTCACCGTGATCATCAAGTTCAATGACGCGGGTAATGTGGCCGATTTCTCCTATCATTCAAGCACGTTCTAGACCCTGTGGGAGTTCACGATGAGAACGATAATGATCCTGGCTTGTACATGCATGGTGGTCTGTCCCGCATGCCACAAGCCTGAAGTCCAAATGACACAGCTTCAAATCCGGCAGATGCAGACTCGTGCGTATGGAATCAAGGATCCGAAGAGAGCCATTAAAGCTGTCCTGAACGTTCTACAAGACGAGGCATTTATCCCGAGGCAGGTCAATCTCGACGTCGGCTTCGTCCACGCAGTTAAGGAAATGGACATCGAGGACGGCGGCGAGAAGTTTTGGGCGAAGTTCTGGCACGGTAGCAGGGACTCGAGGTGGAGGAAGAACTCGGTTGTAGAGTGCGCGGCCAACGTGACCGAGGTGAGCGACGGCATGCGGCTGCGTGTCAACTTCCAGGTCAAGGTGATGAACAACAAGGGCGAGGTCGTCAGCGTGGAGACGATCGAAGACCCGGGCTTCTATCAGGCGTTCTTGACGAAGGTGGATAAGGGAGTCTTCATCGAGAAGCAAGGTTTGTAGCGTTTTCACCGAGAGCAGAGGCTCCGTTGCGGACCGTGATCGGCGCGCGTTGGTTCGGGCTTGAGGTCAGACTGCGGCGAGCCGCTCGTGCTCGGCAAACGCGCTCTAAGCGCGAAAATCCGCGCAGGCTGAAGCCTGCGGCTCGTATTTCGCTATTCGCCATTCTCAATTCGCTATTCACCACTCCTGCTTCGCCTTTTAAGGTTCGTCGGCTCCTCGAACAGGCGCACGTAGCTCTTGTAGCGTTCCGGATGGATATCGCCGCGTTCGACAGCTTGTTTGACCGCGCAGTCGCCTTCGTGCCTGTGCGTGCAGTCGGGGAATTTGCAGTCAGGTATATACTCGAGAAACTCAACGAAATGCGCCTCGAGTTCGTCCCGCCCGACGGTGGCCAGGTCGAATGAACGGATCCCCGGGGTGTCCACCACGTAGCCGCCGATCTCGAGCCGGATCAGGGTCGCCGTGGCCGTCGTGTGCCGTCCCTTACTGGTCTGCTCAATAATGTCGCCTATCTTGAGGCGCAGCCCCGGCTGCACTGCGTTGAGCATTGAACTCTTGCCGACACCGCTCTGACCCGCGATGACACTCGCTTTGCCTTTGAGCACATCCCGAAGTGACTCGATCCCGTCACCCGTGACGGCGCTCGTCGCGAGGGTGACGTAGTCAAGCCGGGCGTAGCGGTCGAGCAGCTCGACGGCTGATCCGTCACGATCCAGATCGGTCTTGTTCATGCAGACCACAGGTGTGATATCACCGGCCAGCGCCGCCACGATGTACCGATCGATCAAGTGCGGCTTGGGCGGGGGCTGGTCGGCCGAGCTGACGATGATCGCTTGATCGACGTTCGCCACGATGGTGTGGACGCGCCGCCTTACATGACGTTGTAGCTGACCGCCGCGCGGTTCAACGGCCTCAATCACACCCTCCCTGGCAACCCCCTCGCCCTCCGATTCCACGCGAAACCGCACGCGATCCCCCACGGTCACGGGATGCCGCTCCTCGATCAGCCGCGTCCGGAGGACTCGCCGGATGGTGCAAGGCCAGGTGAGCTCGCCGTCATCCACGTCGGCATAGAGCCCGCGCACAGCGATGATTGTTCCCTGGCGAAGTCCCTCCAGGAACTGATCCTCGTTCGTGTGAACCCTGACGGTCCGGCGGCGCGACAGCTCGCCCTTGGCGAGCACGCTTTCGCTGCGGTCAGTGTCGATCTCGTGGTCGTCGGCCTCACGCGCTTGCTGCGTCCAGTCGGTCTTGCGACGCCTCACCGACCGGTTCGGTCGGAAGGGGACGCGAACTTTCTTTCCGCCCTTCGCTCGACGCTTATCGGATTCGGATGGGGAACCCATAACGCCTGCACTCTTCGGAAGACCAAGTACACACCTGTCAAGCCTTCCCGGCCCAATGGCGACGGGACGCCGACAGTAACTACGTTGAAAAAGCATGTGGGACAGGCATTCTAGCCTGTCGAGTAGCCACAGCCACCCCAAAAAGACCGACTG